>JAICRQ010000235.1 GCA_025966435.1 Anaerolineales bacterium
GTCAGCCGCCATCACGGATAGCCCGATCATCATGGTGTGTGTGACGAACTACGCGGCGGCAAATCACATTCTTAATGAAGTTGTAACCGATCTTCCAGGCAAGTTACTGGTTCAGTTCACTACTGGTTCCCCGCAGGATGCCCGTGCCAGCGAAACCTGGGCACATGCGCATGAAGCCGAATACATCGATTGTGCCATTACCGGAAGCCCAAATTCCATTGGAACACCCGGTGCCCATATCCTGGTCTCGGGCAGAGAAGCTGTATTTCAAAAAGCGGAACCAATCTTGCGGGTACTGGCTAACAATCTGGATTACAAGGGTGAGCTAATTGGACTGGCTTCTGCTTGGGAAATGGTGTTCCTTATGCACTATTACGGGATGTTTTTGTCCCTGTTTCATGGCGTGCAACTTTGCCAGGCCGAAGGCATCCCTCTGGAAGAGTACATCACATTGCTGGGCGAGCAGGGCAAGAGCTACGAAAAGTGGTTGTGCGAAAATATTCAGTCGGGCAACTATCAGGAGACATCTGCTCCGCTAGAACTCTGGGCGGGAGGCATACAACAGATCGCCCGACATGCCCAGGATAGTCACATTCATACTGAGTTCCCAAAGCTAGTCGCCCATCTCTTCCAACAGGCAATGGATGCAGGTTATGGCCGCGAAGAAGTATCGGCCTTGTTCAAAGTATTGCAGAAGTGAGCTTGAGGGCATCCCCATTTACAAATGAAAATGCCGCTCCTCAAATCAATGAGGGGCGGCATATCTTGTTTTATAGAGAGTTATGCAAGGCGCTATTGAGGTACATTCCAGGCAGGTCTGAATTTATACCCGTATACATGATTTGACCACAGCTTTATTCATTACAGTAACTTTCTAACCTACGCAAGTTGATTTACTAACTTATTCCTTTTTTGCCAGAATTGCTTGGCTAAGCATTTTCACCTCCTCAGATGTAAGAGAGAATAAAAGCGCTGCAGAATTTCAAACGCCACTTTATGCGTTCCGCTCACGAGTGTAGAGGAAACGGCGCTGCACTTACGTCAATGCCGTCCGCGGGCTCAATTACCAAGTGGACTAGCCAGTGATATTGCGCTGCATCATTTTGCGCCCGGAAGTGCAGGGTGTGTTCTCCCGGGTTCAGATTGGTCATCACGAGATTCCAGTCGGTCACTCTTGCGAAGACTTCCCGGATAGGCGAGGGGCTTGCGGGTATGGCGGGCATCACATAGTCGAACGTGCCGAAGGACTCCAGGTCTATCACGTGATCGTCAATCGCCAATTCCCATACGAGCTCTGTGCCACCCCGGTTCAGGAGAGCCTGGTCTGTCAGCAGGAAGAGATGCCCAATTGCCAGGGTTTGCCAGACAGGGGCGCGGCAGTGAAAGGTCCGGATGTGCGTGTTTTCTTCCGAAGTTGAACAGTACGCCCAGAGCGGAGGCGCATCCTCTGCTCCGGTCGTGACGATCATGCCATCGATTTGGTCACCCGACTCGAGCATAGGGGAAACGGAAAGCGGCTGAACGGCTGGCTGATGCAGTCCTTGTTGGCCGCAGGCAACACCAATCAGTGGAGCAAAGGCGGCGAATAGGAATATTCGAAAAAGCTTATTCATCAGATTTCCTTTCTTATCAATGTCGTTCTCTGGGCCTCCAAAACATTCACGTTGAATGTTTGACCACATTCTGACAGACCTCCATCTCCGCAGCGTCGCTGGGCAAGATAAAATCTTTGAGACGCAACGGAGACGCCTAGGCAATATATTCCCCTTATAAGAGTGCTATACTCTATTTATTCATCCGGATTGATTCACATGGTGTGGGAAAAGGAGGATGTAATGCTCCAAATTCGACTTCTTGGGCAATTTGATATTCGCGTTGATGGGAAACGCGTCACAATCCCCACTCGGGCGGCTCAATCCCTGCTGGCATATCTTGTGCTGACTGCCGGAATCCCTCATCGGCGCGAAAAGCTAGCCGGAGTCTTCTGGCCGGAGACGAGTGACGAAAACGCACGTAAGAACTTGCGGCAGGAATTGTGGCGAATCCGCAAAGCGATCTCTGCCCAAGGATCTTCAGAAGATGATTACTTCCTTGCCGATGAATTAACCCTGACGTTCAATCGCGACGGGGATTATTGGCTTGATGTGGCTCAGATCGAACGGCCCGATACCGATCTGCAATCCTTGACGACGAATCTCGCACTGTATCAGGGTGAACTGTTACCCGGTTTTTATGAGGAATGGATCACAATCGAGCGAGAACGCGTGCAAGCCATCTTTGAAGCCCGGATGGCACAACTCCTCGAGCAGCTTATTACGAACGAACGCTGGGTCGCAGTAGAGGAATGGGGGGAACGCTGGCTGGCGTTCAGCGGTGCCCGAGAGCCTGCTTACCGGGCGCTGATGCTGGCAAGCGGCGCGCGTGGAGATATGGCAAAAGTCGCTTCGCTCTACCAGCGCTGCACGGACGAATTAATGGAAAAATTGGGAGTTGAGCCTTCTGCCGAGACACGTGCCCTGTACGATGGACTCTTGAAAGGTGCAAAGGCGCCACGCACACAGATACAGCCATCCGGGACGATTACGTTTCTCTTCACAGATATCGAAGGTTCCACGCGCCTGCTCGAAAAGCTCGGTGATCAATACGCGGTCGCATTAAGTCAGCATCACGAGATCATGCGCGCCGCACTTCGAAAGTGGAATGGTCATGAAGTGGATACGCAGGGAGACGCGTTCTTTGTGACCTTCACCCGCGCCATTGACGCCGTACAATGCGCCGCCGACGCGCAACGTGCCTTCGCCACACATTCTTGGACTCCTGGCGCTCAATTGCGCGTGCGGATGGGCTTGCATACCGGAGAACCGCTCATCGCTTCGACGGGCTATGTGGGCATGGACGTGCATCGCGCCGCCCGGATCGGCGACGTGGGTCACGGCGGGCAGGTGCTCCTTTCTCAAACAACACGGGATCTTGTAGTACAGGATCTGCCGCAGGGACTTTCCATCCGCGACCTCGGCGATCATCGTTTGAAGGATATGAAGTATCCTGCTCCCATCTATCAACTGGTGATCGACGGGTTACCAGCTGAGTTCCCCCCTCTCAAGACAAAATTCACCGGTACGGAAGCACCCACACCAGGCGAACCACCCTTTAAGGGTTTGCAATATTTTGACGAAGGAGACTCGGATCTTTTCTTCGGACGCGAATTGCTGACCGCCAAACTAGTGCAGCGCCTAAGGGAGACGCGTTTTCTTTCGGTTGTCATCGGCGCCTCGGGCAGCGGAAAATCTTCCCTGGTCCGGGCGGGGCTGCTGCCTGCGTTGAAAAAAGGCGATCCGCTGCTAGATGGAACCAAGCCGCCAAAAGACAGCACCGAGTGGCACATTCACATTCTGACGCCGACGGCACATCCGCTCGAAGCGCTAGCTACAGAGCTGACCCGGGAGTCCGAGTCGGTGACGGCAACAGCCACCTTGCTGGATGATCTCACGCGCGAGCCGCGCAGCCTGTCTCTGTTTCTCACCCGCAAATATCCAAAGGGACACACGCTGCTGGTCATGGATCAGTTCGAAGAGCTGTTCACCCTCTGCAGGGACGAATTCGAGCGTGAAGCATTCATTGATAACCTGTTGAGTGCGGTCACCCCGGAAAATAGCCATATCTCTCTCATCGTCACGCTCAGGGCAGATTTTTACGCGCATCTGTCTCAATATCCGGAGCTGCGCGAGCTGGTTGCCCGCCACCAGGAATATATCGGTCCCATGACGCCTGATGAGTTGCGGCGCGCCATGGAAGAACCTGCCCGGCGGGGTCACTGGGAATTTGAACCCGGGCTTGTCGATCTCATTTTGCGCGACGTCGGTGATGAGCCAGGCGCGCTGCCTCTGCTTTCACACGCTCTGCTGGAAACCTGGAAACGTCGCGCCGGACACATGCTCACCCTCAAAGGCTATGCCGACGCTGGGGGAGTGCATGGGGCGATTGCCCATACGGCAGAAAGTGTCTATCAAAACCTGAGTGAGGAAGAGCAGGTGATTGCCCGCAACATCTTCCTCCGTCTCACTGAATTGGGCGAAGGGACAGAAGACACTCGGCGGCGCGCATCATTTGATGAGCTCATGTCACAGGAAGGCGATGCCAGCACGATTCGCAACGTCTTGAACACCTTAGCGGACGCTCGGCTGGTGACACTCTCCGAAGATATGGCGGAAGTCGCCCATGAGGCATTGATCCGCGAATGGCCCACCTTGCGGGAGTGGTTGAATCAGGACAGGGAGGGCCTGCGCATGCATCGGCATCTGACCGAGTCCGCTCGTGACTGGGAATTGCTGGGGCGCGATCCTGGTGCGTTGTATCGGGGCGCTCATCTGGCACAGGCGCGCGGGTGGGCCGCTTTGCATCCCAACGCGTTGAATGCAGAGGAACGCGCATTCCTAAACGCCTCCCTCCAGCAGGAGCAACAGGAACAGCGCGAACGGGAAGAACAGCAGCAGCGTGAATTGGAGGCCGCGCAAAAACTGGCGGAAACGGAACGAGTACGCGCAGAAGAGCAAGCCCACTCTGCTGCAAACCTGCGAAAACGTTCTTTCTACTTGAGCGTCGCATTAGTGATTGCCATGGTGTCCATCGGGGTCGCTGTCTGGTTCACGATCCAATCGCGTCAGCAAGCCATCAGTGCAGGTGCCAGAGAGTTAGGGACTCAGGCTGTTCTTCAACGAAACAATAATTTCCAAGTAGCATTATTGCTCGGCATCGAAGCATTTCATACCAGGGATTTACCAGTGACGCGCGGTGCCTTATTCAATAGCACTGAGTCTACGCCTCAGTTGATTCGTTACCTTTCCGGACACAGTGACGCTGTACGTGGTGTGGATTTCAGCCCCGATGGCAAAACATTGGCTGTGGGTAGTTATGACAACACGATTATTCTGTGGGATATGCAAACGGGTCAACGAATCGGCGAACCGCTGACGAGGCACACCGATGATATTTATGCTGTGGCTTTCAGCCCCGATGGCAAGACGTTAGCCTCCGCTGGCGCGGACAATATGATCGTACTCTGGGATTTGGAAACACATACACAAATAGGGGAACCGCTCACAGGACATATTGTTAGCGTGGGACCTCCTGGTGTAGGCAGTGTCGCCTTCAGCCCCGATGGCAAGATCCTGGCTTCAGGCGGATACGACAAGACGGTTATCCTGTGGGATGTGCAAACGCACCGACAAATTGGGGAACCTCTAAAGATTCATAACGATGCTGTCGCTAGTGTTGCCTTCAGCCCCGATGGCAAAACTTTGGCGTCAGGTAGCATAGATAACACGATCATCCTGTGGGACGTGGAAACGCATCAACAAATCGGTGAGCGCCTGCAAGGACATACCAATGCCATATTTAGTGTCGCCTTTCATCCCAATGGCAGAACACTCGCCTCGGGCAGCGATGACCTAACTATTATTCTATGGGACGTGGAATCGCACCGACAAATCGGAGAGCCCTTGCGGGGACATAGCGGTAGAGTATTTAACGTCGCCTTTAGCCCCGATGGCAAAACACTGGCATCGGGCAGCTGGGATAGCAACGTGATCTTATGGGATCTGGAAATACATCGGCAGATCAGAAAACAACTGCCAGAACTAAGTGACATATCGAGCGTTGCCTTTAGCCCGGATGGGAAAACATTGGCCCTGAGCAGTTACACCAACACTATTATCTTGGGGAATCGGGAAACGCAGCAGCAGACTGGAGAATCGCTCGAGGGGCACAAAGCTCCCGTGGTGAGCATAGGCTTCAGCCCCGATGGCAAAACGCTGGCTTCCATCGATGCGGAAAGCACTATCATTCTATGGGATGTGCAAACGCATCGCCCGATCGGGGAATCGTTCAAAGGACAGAGCAGGGTAACTAGCATAGCATTCAGCCCTGATGGTAGAAAGCTCGTTTCCGGCGGCGAGGA
>JAICRQ010000281.1 GCA_025966435.1 Anaerolineales bacterium
AGTCCACTTCCTGCATGTACCCGACGGGGCGATGACCGAACTTCTGTAAACAGAATTGTTCTTCGTCCTCTGTTTCTGCAAGATGCGTGTGCAGGTGCACGCCATACCCACGTGCCAGTTTCGCGGACTGCTTCATCAAGTCGCTGGTGACGCTGAACGGCGAGCACGGCGCCAGGACAATCTGCACCGTCGCACCGGGGTTGGGGTCATGATACTGCTCAATCAGACGCTGTGAATCTTTGAGAATCGCATCTTCATCATCCACGACAGAATCCGGCGGAAGCCCGCCCTGCGATTGACCAAGGCTCATCGAGCCGCGCGATGCCTGGATGCGCAGTCCGATCTCCTGCGCCGCGGCGATTTCGTCGTCCAATTTTGAGCCGTTGGGGAAAAGATAGAGATGGTCCGAGGCGGTTGTGCATCCCGAAAGGGCAAGCTCGGCAAGAGCGGTCTGCGCCGAGGTGAAAATATCTTCTGGCTGGATGCGCGCCCAGATGGGATAGAGCGTCGTCAACCAGTTGAACAGATTCGCATCCTGCGCGGCAGGGATGGCGCGGGTGAGGGTCTGGTAGAAATGGTGGTGCGTGTTGATTAGTCCGGGAAGGAGGATGTGGCCAGTGAGGTCTAAGACCTCATCGGCTGTAATTGGTAATTGGTTATTTTCGCCGACCTGCTCGATGAAGCCATCGCGAATAAAAAGACCACCGTCGGGAATCTCCCGCTGGTGGTCATCCATCGTAACGATGTGGGCGTTTTTGATGAGTAAAGTTGTCATTTAATTGAATAGGTTCAGTCGACTTGAGCAAATTGTCTGACAAATCTAGTGTAGCAAAAAAGGAGAAAGATGTCAATTGAGGAGGCAAAATCAACAAATGGTTTCGTTCTGCAAAGCAATTAATGAAGTGAAAATGCAAGGCGCATCCTCATTCATGGTTACACGCCAGGCAAATAGAATAACGTCCTAACCTAGTTGAGAAATTATCAATGAACCAGCGAGTGAAGGATATAGTTTCAGTATAGATATACTGTAATTATCTTATACAAATAGACTTTTACCGCGGATCTATTTCCTTTTTACCCGCCTTGTATATTGCGGCTTGGTAATATTCAGACCGGACTTGTCCAAATCAGATTAGAATAAAGAAGAGAAGCGGTTTACTGATTGGTGTTCAGGAGCAATACATGGAGCGAAAAACACAGACAGGCTATTTAATCCTTGCCGACATTTCCGGCTATACATCTTTTGTCGCGCAGACCGAGATCGAGCACGCCGATATGGCGTTGTCCTTTCTGCTGGAGACTATCATAGAGAAATTGAGCAGTCTGCTCACCATCTCCAAGCTGGAAGGGGACGCGGTCTTTGCTTATGTGGAGGAAAGCAAACTGGAGGAAGCCAAATCCTTGCTGGAACTGATCGATCAAACCTACGTGGTATTTCGAGACAAGGCGCTGACGTTATACGCCGATGCAACCTGTCCTTGCCGGGCGTGCCGGGCGCTACCTACGCTCGACTTGAAGTTCATGGTGCATCACGGCGAATTCATTATCCAGCAGGTGGCGGGCATCAGGGATTTGCTGGGGACAGACGTCAACCTCCTCCACAGGCTCGCGAAGAACCGAGTCTCTGAAGCCACAGGCTGGAAGGGCTATGCTCTGTTCACAGAACAGGGCTTGGAACGGATGCAAGCGGAAAAAGACTCCTTCCTCCAGCAGACCGAATCGTATGAGCACCTGGGGGAGGTGGAGACCTATGTCATGGATCTGCATCCGCGGTATGAAGAGATGAAATCCTCGTAGGGAAGAACAGGGAACATTTGCCCCGCCTGACGGCGGGGTTTTGTTTTGATCTCACAGCCTGCCAGATATAATCTATGAAACTAACGTCTTGGTAGGTGTTTAACAAATAAACCATGCAACCAAACCTGCAAGCGCAATTTTCAGAGATCGATCTTCTGACAGGGTGCTGGAATCTTGTCCGCTTCTCAAAGGGAATCCAGACGAATTTTGGGAATGAGAACCTCGACTCCATCACGCTCGTCAGCATAGACATCCATCAGCTCCGGCGCGTCAACCGGCTGCACGGCTTCGAACGCGGCGATCAGCTCCTGCGCTGGCTGGGGATCGCCCTGCGCGATGAAATGGGCAACAATGTCTACCGCATTGCAGGGGAAGCATTTGTGATCGTCCTCGTCGGCGGCTCGAGAGAGTCGCATGACAGCCGGGCACGGGAGCTTTTTGGGCACCTCAACGACCAGGCGCAGCAGCTCAGCATGGAAATCCCGGTGGTCACGATGGCGGTCATCCATTTTTCGGGCGGCACACCATTGAATATCGCGCTGGTCTGGAAGAACCTGAACGAACGGATGGAGCTGATCGATGGGGAAGAACCGTTCAAGATCTTCGATGCGGAGCCTCTGCCTGACAACGCGGAGATGATTCGCTCCATTGAACTGATGGCAGAGCGGATTCTCTCGCTGGGCTATATGCTGAACATCACATTCCGGCTGGCATACACCGACCCGGTCGGCAACCTGCCGAACCTGATCGCCACCCGCCGCAAACTGGACCTGACACTCGCAGAGGCGGAGTCAAAAGAGTCAGGCTTTAGCCTGTTTCTGATCGATGGCGACGACCTGAAACGCTACAATACGGTCAGCTATGCTGCCGGCGACAAGCTGATCAGCCAGATCGCGTCTGTGTTGATGGGGGCGATCCGTCCCGGCGATTTCGTCGGCAGGTGGCGCTTTGGCGATGAGTTCATCGTCCTTCTTCCGGATACCCAAATCAAAGAGGCAGTCCCTATTGCCGATCGAATCCGTGCAGGTGTGAAAGAGACCTCACAGACATGGCTGTTTCCGGTCACTGTTTCCGTGGGTGTGGTCGAGTACCCGCTCCATGGCAGGAGCGTGGATGACCTGGTCAACCAGGCAGAAGGAGCGCTGAAGAACGCAAAGAAGGCGGGAAAAAATAAAACGGTCGTGGCTGGATAATGTGTCGTGTCAATGTCGTGCGTATGACATTGTGAATTTCGGTCAGCGTCCTACAATGGGGTTATATTTACAAAGGAGAAGCACATATGAACCAACCCGACTTCGGACTTAAGATCGCGGAACTCAGGCAGCAGAAGGGGCTGACGCAGGAAAAATTGGCTGAGTACTGTGAAGTCAGCACCCGGACGATCCAGCGCATCGAAAGCGGCGAAGTAGAGCCGCGTGCATTTACACGGAACAGCCTGAGCAACATCCTTGCATTTGATTTTGGAAAAGAAAACACAAATAACCAGAGTCTCTGGCTGGCGCTGCTGCACTTGAGCAGTGCGGTCTGTACCGTCTTTCTCCCCCTACTGTTATGGTCCTGGAAAAAGGACCAGAGCTACAAAATCGACCGGCAGGGACGCGAAGTGTTGAACTTCCAGATCACGATCGCGCTGATCCTGTTTGCTCTGACGCTGCTCCTGATCGTCGTGCCTTCTGCCTTGTTGATGTGGCAGGGGTTGGATCGCGACGCCGGCATGATCGGCAACATTTTCACTCTCCTGCCTCCCCTGCCAATTGCCTTCCTGGCAATATTCACAGCATATCAGGCTGTGGTAAACACGGTCCGTGCGCTTTCTGAAAAGCCGATCCATTATCCGCTGAGTATTCCGTTCGTCAAGTAGTCCGGTCATGGCTCCCATAAACCATTAAAACAGGCATAAACCCCATCGAAAGGTGGGGTTTTTCCTGCTATCCCTTTCCCCCCAAGCTTCTTATGATTACAGGAATACACAATGAGCAAAGACAGCGTATTTGCGCTCAGGAAGGAGAGAAAATGGACAACACCACTACACTGATTCTTGTGGCGATTGTGGCCTTGATCGTCGGGGGGCTGCTGGTGATGGCATTCAACCGGTTTCAGCGGTCCCGGCGCCTGCGCGAACGATTTGGTCCCGAATATGAACGAATTGTAAATGAAGCAGGAGATCGACGAAAAGCTGAATCAGAGCTGGAGGCGCGGCTCGCGCATGTCGAGGCGCTAAACATCCGTCCACTCAGCGCGGAAGAGATGAATCGCTATTCTCTCGAATGGCAGGCGACCCAGGCAGAGTTCGTGGACGAGCCGCTGGCGTCACTCCAAAAGGCGGACCGCCTGATTCGGGAAGTGATGAAAGCAAGAGGCTACCCGGTGGAAGACTTCGAGCAGCGCGCCGCAGATATCTCAGTAGATTACCCTGAGCTGGTCGCTGACTATCGCGGGCTGCATATGATTGCTGTCAAAGAGGCAGAGGATGAAGTGAGCACGGAGGAAATGCGCCAGGCAATGGTCCATGGGCGCGACCTGTTCGAAAATCTTATGCAGAAAGAAACACCCGAGACATCCACGGATCAAAAGGAGAAAATCTAATGAATGAAAACAGAGAACAACAGATGGATATAGAGGAAACCTCTCGAGACGAAGTGGAACTCGAGGAACGTGAGCGCATCGAACGAAACGAGCAAAGAGCAGAAGAAAGAAGTGAAACGCAAATAGCTGAACAGCGAACTCCAGCAAATACGATAGAGGACGAGCTTGAGCCCCTATTTGAAGAAGAAGCCGCTCGAAAATTCCGTTCGCGCTGGCTGGCGATCCAGAGCAAATTTGTGGATGACCCGCGTGATTCCGTCAAACAGGCAGATGAGCTGGTCGCCGATATCATCAAGGACGTCACGATGAACTTTGCCGACCGGCGCATCGGGCTGGAGAAGCAATGGAACAGTGGCGAGAACATCTCGACCGAAGATATGCGGGTCACACTAAAACGGTATCGCTCCTTCTTCGAGCGATTGCTCACCCTGGAGTCCTAGCGTCGCAGTCAATTCCGGCAGGGTTTTGCAGGAATTGAGAGTCTTTTTATAGACTCTGACAGCCCCTTCTTTTTATTCTAGTGATAAATCTTTTAAGGAGGTGCTGTGATGAAAACCCTTTCGATCTTACTGGCATTGGTGAATGCCCTTCTGGCTGGACTGATTCTTGCGTACAGCCTTTCCCCCACAGAAATTGCACAAGCAGCGAGGTGGTGGTCACTTACAAAAGTGACTGCCGCCTCCTGTGTTCTTTTTATCGGTGTGCTCACCTGGTTCGGAAGTGTTCATACGATCCGGGCGGAGCTGATGGCGCTTTG
>JAICRQ010000563.1 GCA_025966435.1 Anaerolineales bacterium
CGGTGGGCTTCCACCCCACGGACCTCGACAAATTCTCCGAGCAAACCTTCGAGGAAGTGCAAAAATTAGCCAGTCACGCGAAGGTTGTTGCGGTTGGAGAGATCGGCATTGACTACTACTGGGTCAAAGAACATGAAAAGCGTGCCTTTCAGCTCGAAGTCCTGAGAAGGCAACTCGCCTGGGCAGCGTCCATCCAGAAACCGATCGTCGTCCACATGCGCGAGGAAGACGATGCCTGGTTTGGTCAGGCATCTGAGGATTTGCTCAACATCTTAAGTGAGTGGCACAGGGAATTAAAAGCGATGAACCATCCGCTTGCCGGAAGACCGGGGGTTCTGCATTCATTCAACGGAAATCTTGCAACAGCGCAAAAAGCCATGGCAATGAACTTTTATATCGGTGTTACAGGTCCGGTCACCTACAAGAACGCGGAAGAAAAACGAAACATCATCACAAAAATACCGCTTTCCAAATTGCTGATCGAGACAGATGCGCCGTTCCTCACGCCAGTCCCCCATCGCGGGAAACGCAATGAACCTGAATTCGTTATTTATATTGCTGATAAAATTGCACAACTTCATGGGACAACCCGCGAGCAGGTCGCTGAAATCACTGCCAGGAATGCAGCGCACTTGTTTGGTTGGGAGGCTGACGCTTGAATTCAATCACTTTTTTTACATCGGTAGAGGATCAACTTCGCTTCGTTGAACAGCGTATTCGGGACCAGGCTGGGGAAGATCATCATCCGGATTTAAGATCAGCCTTGGAGCATCTTTTAGCCGCAGGAGGCAAGCGCATCCGACCCACCCTGGGATTGCTCGTGGGGAATATGCTTGGCGCGCCGGAAGAAAAATTGATCACGCTCGGCGCTTCCGTGGAACTGCTCCACACCGCCACACTGGTCCATGATGACCTGATCGATGGAGCCCTCTTGCGACGCGGCATGCCCACCTTGAACGCGCGCTGGTCTCCCGCCGCCACCGTGCTGACGGGTGATTTCCTCTTTGCTCGCGCCGCCAAACTCGCCGCAGAGACGGATTACCTCCCGCTCATGACACTCTTTGCCGAAACCCTGGCGATCATCGTCAACGGCGAATTAACCCAGTTGTTCTCAGCGCGAGGTATGATCGAGCGTGATAATTATTATCAGCGCATCTATGCCAAGACGGCGTCCCTGTTCGAGATGGCCGCGCTGGCTGCCGCGATGATCGCCACGGAAGAGGAAGAGATGCGCGGGTCGATGAAGGTCTTTGGTTATGAAGTTGGCATGGCGTTCCAGATCGTGGATGACATCCTGGATTTCACCGGAGACCCATCCACGGTGGGCAAGCCCATCGGGTCCGATCTGCTCAATGGGCTTGTTACGCTGCCTGCCATCTATTACGCGGAAGCCAATCCAAAAAACCCGGATGTCCTGTCCCTTCCTCTGGGAGGCTGGAAAGACGCGGAACGAGTCCAGCGGCTGGTGGATGATATCCGCCACAGTAAAGCCATCCAGCGGGCAATGGACGACGCGCAGCAGGCAGTCGACCGTGCATTAAAATCGCTGAACGAAGCACCGGTTTCCCCCGAGCGTGAAGCTCTGGAAAACCTGGCAAACTTTATCGTCGATCGAAAAATCTAATTCAAGTGCCTGCCACTTTGTCTTTCGAGCATCTTCACGGATGTTTAATAGAAGTGGCTGTCAGCTAAAGAGAAACCCTATGCCTAATCCCCGTAAACCCTTTCGAATTAACGTCGGCTTTATCATTCACGAAGAAGTCGGTTACAGTCATGAGATTCCATTCGAGATAGATAAGGTCATACTCGAAGATTTCGAACTGCGGAATTTCGTTGGCAAGATAGACATCGGTCGCACGCCGCAGGGGCTGGTGGTGCAGGGTAAGTTTTCAGGCGAAACAACGCTTGAATGTGTGAGATGTTTGAAGGAATTCAATTACTCACTGGAATGGGAAATTACCGAATTGTATGCCTTCAATAAAAAATCGGTGAGCGAATCAGAATTGCTCGTGCCTGATGACGCGCATATTGACCTCGCTCCCCTTATCCGCGAATATGCACTGCTAGAAATCCCGATCAAGCCCTTGCATGACCCTGATTGCAAAGGTCTTTGTATTGAATGTGGTCAGGATCTGAACATGAAGGATTGCGGCCACAGCCAGGGGAGCGATGACTCTCCGTTTGCAACACTCAAAGACCTGCTCGATGAATAGAAACTAATTGACATCCTTGCCACATGACAGAGTGCATAGTAAACTTGGCGCTATGAGTATACGATCTGCTCTCCCAGTGGTGACAAAAACCATGTCCATGCCTATGGAGATCTTATAACGCGCCTGGGAAGCAGTGTTCTATTCGCTTGATAAAGTCGAGAGGCTGTCCCAGTCATGTGGGCAGCTTTTTTGTTTGTATGAGAGATACTCGATATTCGAGACTCGAAAGAACCGAATATCGAATTACGAATAATGGAGTTCGATCATGTCTGAAAACATCTTAATTGCCATTGCCTGGCCCTACGCCAACGCCGAGATCCATGTTGGCAACATTACC
>JAICRQ010000274.1 GCA_025966435.1 Anaerolineales bacterium
ATCATGCGCTTGTCGTTGGCGCGGATGCGGTCGAGCGTGATGCGGACGATGTCGATTGCCATGCGCGGGCTGCGGCTCAGGATGGTCTCGAAATCCTCCTTTTCCATCTCCAGGACCGTGCATTCGGTCACGGTGCGGACGGTGGCGGCGCGCGGCGCGCTCTGGATCAATGCCATCTCTCCGACAATGTCGCCTCTGCCGCCCTCACGCAGGATGCGTTCCTCCTGCTCATCAACCATCTTCTTTGAAATAACGATCCTGCCATCCGCGATGATATAGAGCACATCCTCGTAGGCGCCTTCATGGCACAGGATGTGATTCGCCGGGTAGGTGCGGAACTGCGTCAGCGCGGCGACCTGCGCCAGCTCAGCGTCGTCCAGCCCTTTGAATGCCTGGCGCAGGAGGTAGATTTTGTCTTCCGTACGTGTATCGGTCATCATTACCGCTGAGTATAAACAGGAGTAGGGCACAGAATTACAACAAGAAGATTGCAAATATGCCCCCTCCCAGCCTCCCCCAAATGCGACATAAGAAGTATAGATGTCACCGAAGCTTTTCCTGTCGTATTTGGGGGAGGTGCCGCAGGTGGAGGGGGTCGGCGGTGGGGGCCGGGAGTAACAGGCTCGGACGCCTCAGCGTGAAACATTCTAAGCACTATGGTTAACCCCAATCTCTGAGCCAGGGTATGCACGAAAGCCCTGCTGGTATAAAAACTCCTCCCCTGTCTCTGTGAGACAGGGGAGGAGTTGCTGAGGATTTTCCCACCGGTTTTGCTCAGGTTGTCCTATTTTTTCACCAGGATGAAGATACCTGTCTTGTCGGTCGTGAGTGCCGGGTAGAACCTATCGCCCGGAGCGGTAGCAACCCGGTAAAGCTCATCGGCAGACTTGACGGTAAGGGTCCGGTTCAGCTGGCTCCTGCTCAGTGGCTTCGTGACCTCGAGCCATTCGCCCGTGCCATCTCCCTCGGGATCATTCCAGTAGAGCACTGTGAACGCATCCGGCGATGCATTGAAGAAGGGGAAGTCCATCTCAACGCCCGTGCCATCTGGCAGGTTCTGAATGAACTGAGCCTGAGTCAGGATATCCAGCCTCAACCCTCTGACAAAAGAGTATCCGACGGGTAACGAGCCGGGCAGATCATTCGCGCTGACCCTTTCAATTCTCGCCTGCTGTTCGCACAGATTGTAGAACGTAAACTTCACACCGAACAACCAGACAACGGTATTACAGTCCAGGTCGATCAGCGTCTCGCCTGTTAAGGGGATGAGAAAGCCGGAGATGGAAACACTAGGCGGCGAGGGCGGTTTCGTTGGAGGCACAGACGTGTTGATAGGCACATTCGTCGCGGTCTGCGTAGCAGTTGGCGTCGATGTGAAAGCAGAGATGGGGGTATTCGTGGGAGTCGACATGGTGGTACTCGTCGGTGAATTGACCGGCGTATTCGTAGCGGTGTTCAGGGGGGTATTGGTCGGAGTATTCGTCGACGTGTTTACGGGCGTGTTGGTCGGGGTATCTGTTGGAGTATTGGTGGGCGTGTTTGTTGGAGTGTCAGTCGGTGTATTCGTAGGTGTGTTGGTCGGAGTATCCGTCGGTGTGCTTGTTGGAGTGTTGGTTGGCGTATTGGTAGGAGTATCCGTTGGTGTGTTGGTTGGTGTATTCGTAGCCGTGTTTGTGGGCGTGTTGGTCGCCGTCTTAGTAGGTGTGGTAGTTGGTGTATTCGTGGCCGTATTTGTCGAGGTGATAGTTGCCGCAGAAACGACCAGGTTTCCTTTGCCGATTACGGCACTGGACCCCGACTGGCATCCTGCCCCAACGCCCGCCTGCACGTTGAAAGTTGTTGTCCCGGCAGCTGTCCCAGCAGGGATCGTCAGGGTGAGTGTGGATGTTGTATCTCCACCTGTGCTGCTGACGAAGGAAGGATTGAACGTTGCGGTGGTACCGTTGGGCAATCCTGAGGTGACACTCAGAGGCGAGGTGCACGACGTGCTGTTCCCATTGAAGTTGACCGTGACAGTATACGTCACGGAGCTGCCTGCCGGCACTGGGCTGGGTGACTGCGCACCCACTGTCACCGTATTCGGCTTGGCATCCGTAAACGTTCCGGTCACGGCGACAGCAGATGTGAGTCCAACGGCGGTGTAGCTGTAACCGCCGATGGCAAGCTCGTTATTCCATAGTACGATCTCGCAGGACCAGCCGCCCAGGGAGTTCGCCGTCGCCTGGCAGGTCGCCGTGTATCCATTCGGACCCTGTACCTGTACCAGGATCGTTTCACCCGGGATAAAGCCAACGATGTTCCCGTTCAGGCTGTTGCTGTTCCCGCCGATGGTCACCGTGCTTCCGGGAGCATAGTCTTCCTGGTCTGTCCAGAGATTGGCGATGGGCAGGGTGCTGCTGGTGCTATCCACAGCTTCGATCCCATAGCGGGCATTATTGTTGAACGATCCACCGCTGACAACCACCAGCGTATCGGCACCGTTGACGTAGACGCCTGAGCCTGCGGGGCCTGCGCCATTGTTGAAGCCGTTGCCCGTCGCCGTGACGTTATTCAGCTCCACGGTCCCCGCTTGGCTGGCTGTAATGGAAATACCATCCCCCTCATTGTAGGAGGAAGTTACATTCGTCAAACTTACATCGGAGGCGAAGATCTGGATGCCTCCTTCGTCCGCGCCCGATCCAAATACGGCAATATTGTTGATGGACAGGGAACCGGTCCACGGGTTAGTCAGCGTGCCAACCTGGACGTAGGCATCGGAGCCCGTGAAAGCAGTCTGCCCCGAAGTGCTGCCGGCTTGAGGGTCCCATCCGCCCTGAACCGTCAGGTTGTAGATGTTGAGCGTGCTGTAGGCAGAGCCCAGGCTGCTGCTGGAGTCATCGAGAATGAGCGGCGTTGTAAACCCGGCGCCGGTGGTCTGCTCGATAAAGATCGTGCCGTTTTGTGAAAAGGCAAGTGGGTTGGACTGCATGGCAGCCAGGAGTTCGGCGATGCTGCCATAGCTGGCGCTGCAACCATTCTGCCCGGGCGTGGGTGTGGCCACGCTTTCGGGGCACCATACGGGATCCGATGTCACCAGAGCGTTGGCAGCTTCCTGTGAGCCCAGGGCAAGCGCCTGCCCCTGCTCGTCCAACACGACAATGTCCGTATTGGAGACTGCGGAAGACAACACCACTTCCACGGGCTCTTCCGTGGCTTCCGGCGTCGTTAATTCCACAACGGGAGCGGGAGAAGCCGTAGGAGTTGCCAGCAGCGGCGTGGCTTCCACCGGTTCCTGTGTTTGTATGGGCGGCTCGGTAGCTGCCGGAGGTTCTGTTACCACCTCTGTTGCGGCGGGAGGTTCAGTTACCACCTCCGTCGCTGCCGGGGGTTCGGTGGGCGTTTCCGTATCTGCACGCACAGCCTGCACGTTGAGCAGGTTGAGAGACAGAACAAGGATCAAAAAGAACGTGAGAAATGAAATTTGCTTTCTGGCTGGCATTTGGGTTTATTATCCTTCCTTCATTGAAAAGCGGAAACATGACGCCCCCTATTAATGAAAGTTACAGAAATGCAAAGCAAAGCAGGAACCCACGATCCTTTATCATGATATTGATATATATGGTGAACTTAAGGAGGGCGTGAGGAGCTGAATTGAAACTATTTTGAAAGAGAGCAAATGGATTTTCGTTGTAGAATACAGTACAGCGTTCCTGCTGACCCTGTGTCTATCGCTCCATCGTTGCCATCTCCATTCATACCCCTGGGAGACTAAAGGGTTGTCACGCAAATCGCAGGATACTATTACAATGGAAGGTATGAATATGGAATCCGGTTATATCCTCATTGTGGAAGATGTCCCTGATATCCTCCGGCTGCTGGAGGAGACTCTCAAGTTCAAAGGCTATCGCGCAGTGACTGCGTTCAACGGGCAGGAAGCGCTCGAGAAGATCCAGCAGGAACACCCGGCGCTGATCATCACCGACATCATGATGCCCAAGCTGGATGGCTTCGGACTCGTCCACCGCCTGCGCATCAATCCCGAAACGCGTGAAATCCCCGTCATCTTCCTCACTGCCACTTACGTGGCGCTGGAAGACAAAGCCTTTGCCCTGAACATCGGCGCGACCCGTTTCATCGAGAAGCCGGTGAACTTCGACCAGTTCCTGGGGACCATTCGCGAGCTTCTGGCCGCCGAGCCGCAGGTGCACGAGCCGCAGATGAGCGAAGCGGAATTCTATGAGGGATATCGCCAGCGCCTGGAAAAGAAGCTGCAACAGAAGAACACGCAGATCGCCCGCGACGAACGCCTGCTCCAGACCATCTCAGACGGGGAGAAACCCACCTTCCAAAACTCGCTGCTGATGGCGAAGAACGAACGGGATGAGCTGCAGAAGCTGCTGGTCGAGCTGCAAAACCGCATCGCCAATACAACCAAATCGTGATCCTCGTATGGGGCAGGGGCTGACTCAGCCTGCACCTTCCATCTATTCACATATTAACAACCGATCCTTTCTGGGAGGAAACAAAGGATAGCGCTCTTTCCTTGACGTCTGCTTGGAATCCTCATATACTCCTATTAATCTGATTAATCGAGTTATTATGCTTCGCGACCGCATCTCCCCTGAGCTATCAGAATTTCTACGCTACCTGGCCTCGCACGAGGAAGCGGAACGCGGGCTCCCTACGCTTAACGAGCTGAGCCGCGAGCTGGGCATCGGCGTGGCAGCCCTGCGCGAACAACTGGAAGTGGCGCGGGCGCTCGGCTTAGTGGAAGTGAAGCCGAGGATGGGAACACGCCGCCGCGAGTATTCGTTCACGCCTGCGGTTCGCCAGAGCCTCGGGTATGCCCTGGCGCTCAATCACGAGCATTTCCGCAAGTATGCAGATTTGCGCAAGCATGTCGAAGCGGCATTCTGGCACCAAGCCGTCTGTACATTGACGGAAGAAGATAGACGGGAATTGCAAAACCTGGTGACACGCGCATGGGAAAAACTGCGCGGCACGCCCGTCCAGGTGCCGCATGAAGAACACTGCCAGTTGCATTTGAAGATCTACAGCCGTCTGGAGAACCCCTTCGTGACGGGCATTCTGGAAGCCTACTGGGAAGCCTATGAAGCGGTGGGCTTGAACGTCTTCGCGGGCAGCTATGAATATCTGCAGGAAGTCTGGCGGTACCACCAGAAGATGGTGGAGGCGATCTGCACAGGTAATTTCGAGGCTGGCTATGAGGCGCTGGTCGCCCATACCGACCTGTTGTATCAGAGAGCGTAAAA
>JAICRQ010000062.1 GCA_025966435.1 Anaerolineales bacterium
AAATTCCTGAGTGAAGCTTTCTATGGAATTAAGTACATTCTTCAACGACCAAACCTGTTGGGTCTTCAATTGATATTTTTTACCGGCAACTTATTTTCCGGAATCGCGTTGTCTGCGGCGGTACTCTACCCCATGATCCTGCTGCGTACCGGCAATAATACCCAGATGCTGGGCGCGGTCCAATCTGCTGGCGCGTTCGCAGCTGTGCTGGGAGGCATTTTCCTCACTACATGGGGCAGGATAAAACGTCCTGCCCGCGCCATTATCTTTGCCTGGTTATTTTCCAGCCTGTTTGGCATGGCTCTGCTCGGGGTGGGACAAACCCTGGTCATCTGGCTGATCGCGGTAGTGGTGGATGCGATCTTTGACCCGATCGTCAATGTTTCCATGGACTCTTTTTTACAGGCGAAGGTGCCGCCGGATCTGCAGGGACGCGTATTCTCCGCCAGTGATTTTATTTCGCAGGCTATGCTCCCGTTTACTCCGCTGCTGGCGGGTTACTTCGGTGATCGAATGTTCGAGCCGGCGATGGGAACGGGAGGGACGCTCGCAACTACCTTCGGCTGGCTCGTAGGGACAGGACCTGGCTCCGGGTTTGGATTAGTAATTCTTCTGTGCGGCATTGGCGGAATGCTAGTGGGGCTTGCAGGTTATTTAATCCCTTCCATTCGCAATATAGATACCCTTCTGCCGGACTTTCGACGTCTGCCTGTGCCTGGAATCATGAAAGGTATGCAAAAGCTGAGAACCAGGAAACTCACGCGTAAGACAAGAAGATCTATTCACAAGAGAGTACGCGTTCGCTCGTCTCTGCCGCCAAATGAATAGTGAGCTTTATTGAAATCAAAACAACTCACCGGCTGGTGAGTTGTTTCCTAATTGGATGGAATTCGCCTCTTTTTACCACAATCATTCTGGCAATTATGCAGGTTTGTAAGCTGTGATTTTGGCGCTATAAACAGCTTTGTAGATATCATCGCGTGCAGCTGTCTTCAGTTCAATGACATCTTTCATGTCACTGATCGCGGAGTCAACCGTTTCCTTGTCGAAGAAAACAGGGACAATGGAAACATTTGTGAAGCCAACTGCTTCCATCATATTGATATATTCACTGGCTTCTACGGCGCCCGCCACACATCCTGCCCAGGCGCTCAGGCTTTTCTTGATCGGATCTGGTAAAGGTCCGTCTGTGACAATGTCAGACACAGCCAGCTTCGCGCCGGGTTTGAGCACACGGAACGCTTCCGCGAAGACCCTGGATTTATCCGGCGCAAGATTGATCACACAATTCGAAATGATGACGTCTACACTGTTGGAATCCACGGGCAAATCTTCGAGATAGCCCTGGCGGAATTCCACATTCTGGATATTCAGGCGTTGCGCGCTGGACTGGGCGCGCTCGATCATTTCAGGGGTCATATCCACGCCGATGACGCGCCCGGTCTCGCCGACTTTCTTTGCGGCGAAGAAGCAATCGAGTCCCGCGCCGGAACCGAGGTCCAGTACAGTTTGTCCCGGTTCGAGAGAGGCGAGTGTGATCGGGTCGCCGCACCCGTAGCTAACTACGGACTCGCCTTCAGGCAGAATGGCAAGTAAATCTGTGGAGTAAAGCTTGCTATCAGTGCCGCAGCAATCAGAGTCGCCGCAACAGGACGCGTTGTTCTTAATCCGTTCTGCATAGTGCTCACGGACAACTTCATGGATAGGGGTGTTTGTCGTCATGGGTTCTCCTTTTGAGTATTAGTACAAAGCGATTTGGCAACATATATAGAAGATTATCTATATATGTCTATAAAAAAATTTCAATAAGTCCTCTCTGTAGCGCCCGGGCGCCACAGAGGTCATTCCTTAGCAGCAGCCACCGCCGCCGCAACAACCGCCTTCGCATTCCCCACAACCGCAATCATTCTGAACGTAAAGTGTATTCATGGCATTCACCTCCTTTCATATAGATATTTGTCTATCAATCGAGTCAAAAAAATTGGAGGCAGCGCGCGCCTGCTCTCCAATCTTATTGGTTAATCACGTGGATCAGTTTTTCCGTTGTCGTGGTTTCCGGTGCAAACTTGATCATCAGTTGCCCGCAGCAGATCACGATGTTTTGCTGGTTGAGTGTATAAAACGTCTGCTTGCCTTCTTCTCGGCTGTTGACCAGACCGGCATCACGCAGAATGGCAAGATGGTGTGAAACTGTAGGCTGGGTGACTTCAAGCTTGCTCGCAAGGTCGCCAACGGAAACCCAGCAGCAGCAACATTCCGTCATAATTTTCTGGCGGGTTTCATCAGCAATGGCTTTGGCAAAAAGGACAGGGTTTGCGTTCATGGAATGGCTCCGTCGAATTCGGCGCGAAGAAATTCTTGTGTTCCCATCGGTCCCGTTAATGATAAAGAGACCGGTTCATCGTTTGATCTGATCTTCAAGTTAAATTCCAGGAACGGACAACATAAGCGTTCATTCGAAATAAACTCGGCAATTCTGGAAATGAATCCAGTTTCATTCGGAAACTGAAACTCGTATCCATTCTCTATTTCTCGAACACGTTGAACTCCCTGAATCAACTCTGTTGTGGTTTGGATGTGAGAGTTGCGTTGCTCGGGAGTAAACACATCCATATTGCATGCGAGAGGAGTCTCTGTGTTCATATAGATAGTCTTCTATGTGACATTATATAGATGTTTGTCTATTTGTCAAGAGACAATAACATTGTTGACATCAATAGAAATTCATCCTATAGTAGGACTCGAACACGACATCCAGGAGGCGGTATGAACAAAGATCCAGTTCGAGCACTGATTCTTTCCGGCGGCGGTGGACGCGGGGCGTTCCACGCGGGCGTATACAGGTATTTGATGAAGAACCATAAGGTAAACGTCGATGCAAATCACGAAGGCGCCTGGGAACCGCAGATCATTGTCGGCACCTCCATCGGCGCGGTGAACGGCGCGGCGATTTCACAGGGTATGTCTGCTGAGCAATTGGTGAACGTGTGGAAATCACTGGAGGAGAAGGACATCCAGGGATTGCCTCCGGGGATGCGCGGGATTGCGCGCTGGGTCGCCGGCGCGATTTTTAGGGAAGTCATGGATGCCAGGCTTCCACAGATCGCACCTCAGGAAGCCACCTCGCCGACTCCAAAAGAGTTTTGGCCTCCCTTACCCTTACTCCCGCGCTGGGTCGCGGAACGATTGATCGGGTATTGGATCAATCTGCTGGATACCGGACCGCTCCGCAAGACGTTGTTCACCCGCTTTGGCTTGGATGAAGAACAGTTGGCTGCGAGCGAAAAGGCGCTGCTGATCGCGGCGACCAAGGTACGGACGGGCGAGCGTGTGTTATTCAGTAATCGTAACGTGATGGATCATAAACGGGGAGAACCTCGGCGCGACGTATTCACCGGGATTACTGCGGACCGGATCCTAGCTTCGTGTTCGATTCCCCTCGTCTACCCGTGGACGTTTGACCGTGAGACAGACTCTGTTTATTGGGATGGTGCATTGGTGGCCAATACCCCGCTCGGCGCCGCGATCGATATGATGGGGGAAGATGCGAGTGTTCCGGCGGAGGTGGTTGTCGTGATGATGACGCCCTGGTGGGAGAGCAGTGAGCCCGCGCCCGCCAAGGCGGAGAGCGAACCCAAATCTTTTGGCGACGCGATTACGTGGATGCTGGATTGGATGCTGCTGGCTTCGTTTCGCGAGAACCTGAAAATGGTCCGGGCGTTCAATGAGCTGGCAGCCCGCGAGCGGGAAGAGAACAAACCTCCTTATCGCTATCGCCACGTCACGCCGATCATTGTCTCCCCGCTGGAGTTCCTGCGCGCCGAGCGGATCATCGATTACGACGGGGATGTCTCTGCAAGGTTGATTGAGGAAGGTTACAAAGCCGCAAAACACGCCTTCGAAAAGGCGTTTCCGGACAGCGTTACTTAAGACCTAAAGCCTTTGCGACAATTCTGTCAACCAGCCGCTTTGGCAGAAGCTGTTGCACAAAGCGCTGGAGGGCGCCTCGTCCCACTACAGCATACCTGGTGCTCGGGCTGCGGGTTGTCAGTGCTTGCCATACCACCTCGCCCACCTTTTCCGGAGGCAGACCATTCTTCCCACTGCGGATCATAAATTCCTTCGCGCGCTGTGCAGCGTCTACATAATCTGTGTTCGCGTAGAGGGACGTATCTGCCTGTTCCGCCTTGTCCCAGATCGGAGTCGCAATCGGTCCCGGACCTACGATAATGACATCGATCCCATACAAGATCAGTTCCCGCCGCAGGGTTTCTGAGAATCCCTCCAGACCGTGTTTCGAGGCGGCATACGCTCCCACGAAAGGAAATGCAGACGTTCCGCTGACGGAGCTGATGTTAATGATGCGTCCGGGCTGTCCCCGAAGCGAGCGATCGACGCCAAGTAGAGGCACGAATGCCTTGGTCACGATTAAGACGCTGACCAGGTTCACTTCAAGCTGATACCGAAATTCTTCAGTTGGAAGGTGGATCAAAGGTCCAGGTGCTGCAATCCCGGCATTGTTGACAAGCCCGAAAAGCTTCTCTCCATTCAGCTGTTCACGGACGTATTGCGCTGCTGCCTGGACGGCTGATTCATCCGTCACATCAAAAAGGAGAGGGACAAATAATTCTCCAAACTCTTTGGAAAGACGCTCGGCGTCCTGTGTCTTTCGCACACTCCCAAAGACCCGAAACCCCCGCTGAATCAAAACCTTCGTGATGCCCCAGCCGATCCCAGTCGAGACTCCCGTCACAACGACGCTTTGCATAATGGGTTCCTTTTCTAGGAGACTTCGTTTTGTGCAACCCGTAAGACATACACACCAATTGGCTCACTCTTTCCCTTGAGATCCAATTGACGGTGTTCCAGATTTCCAAACTGTATATTGGCAGCGGTATATGCCGACTCACTAATAAGAATTTCGCCAGTGCCTGCCTCAGAGGCGAGCCGCGCAGTAATGTTGACATTATCGCCCAGCGCGGTGAAATCGGCGGTCGTGCTCTCATCCCCCACCACGCCGACGAACGCCGTGCCAGTATGGACTCCGATTCCCACAGGAAGCCAGGGACCTTTACTGTCGCTGTGCCCGGTACGCCTGAGTAAGTCCTGTGCGGCTTCAATCGCTTTGTGTGGATGTTCGGGTCCTGTGAAGCCCGGGATGTAGAGCCCGATTGCTTCATCTCCCATCAACCGGTCGACCATGGCGTCGCTTTGGATCAGTATATGGCTTGCCACTGTGTAGAATCGATTCATTAGCTGACTAAACTCACGCGCACTCATCTGCTCCGCCAACTGTGTGGAGCCTCGGACATCTGCAAACAGCATAGTCAAAGGAACTTCGGCGCCGCCGGGATGCTCGAATACTTCGCACTTTTGACAGAAGCGAGGATTGTATCTGGATTGATCTCTGCCAAGCAGGTGCATCAGAAACCCGCCCCAGCTTTTAAACGGCGCAGCGCACAGCTTGCAGCGCGGGTCGGAGGGGAGCAATCCGAGAAAATGATACCAATGATGGGGGACTGGCTCGCCCTCAGTCAACATTTCGTACCACTCTTCTTCGAGCGTTCGTTCCGTGGGCATAACTTTCTCCAAACGTTATTATACGGATTTTGGACTATTTGTTTATCGCATAGACCAAAAACGGTCCGTATTCATCCTTCGACTCCTTCTCGAATTTCATGCCGACCTTGGATGCCACTTTGATCGAACCTTCGTTGTCGTGGTCGATCAGGCAGATCAAGCGGGATAACCCCAGGTGCTCAAAGCCATAGTGAACCAGCGCTTGCGCGGCTTCGGTAGCAAGTCCCTGTCCCCAATATGCTTTTGAGAGAGCAAACGCGACCTCCACTTCATGTTGTCCATCAATGGTCCACGGCAGCAAGCCACAGCGGCCGATGAACTGACCTGTTTCCTTGTCAATCGTTGCCCAGAGTCCCAGCTCGGGAAACGTTGGGTGACCATTCAGAAACCACTCCAACTCTTCTTTTGCTTCCCCATAGCTGCGAGGCGCATCGGGAATGTACTTGATCACGTCTGGATCGCTGTAGAACTGGAACAAGTCATCCAGATCAGGCAGGACAAAGCGCCTGAGAAGGAGTCTTTTGGTTTCGAGAATAATCGTCATGAAGTTGGTTCTCTGTTTAAGATTCTACGCCGATTTGTTGGTCATCGTTCCCAAACGATCGATGTACTCTTCTAAGACTGCAAAGGCATCTTCGATCGGTTGTGGGCTGGTCATATCCACGCCCGCGATTTTGAAGACTTCCATGGGCGGTTTCGAGGAACCAGCTTTCAGAAAGTCGATGTGATCCTGCACGGCATTCGGCGTGCCGCTCAAAATCCGTTTGGCGATGGCATTCGCGGCAGAGATGCCAATGGCATACTGGAACGAGTAGAAGTCAATGTAAAGATGTGTAGTGAATGTACCCCAGGTGATGCCGACGCGTTCCCGGTCCAGATTCATTTCGCCGTCGAATCCCTCACTGAAGAGGTCCGCCATCAGCTCGATCATCGAGTCGGCGGTGAGCGCCTGCCCGCGCTCGACGCGCTGGTGCGTCTCCAATTCAAAGCGCGCAAGGGTAGGCATGATGAAAAAGTAACGATGGAAATTCCCCATGGCTTCTTCGAGCAGAGCGATCTGGAAGGATTTGCTCTGGTTGTGATCGAGCAGGTATGCCCGTGTCATTGCCTGGTTGAAGTTGGAAGCTGTCTCGGCCACGATGGAGGGGTATAAATAATAAAACATGGGTTGGGCGCGGCTGGCGTAGTAGGCGTGTATCGAGTGACCGAGCTCATGCGAAAGGGTGCTCATGCTCCCGATGCTGTCTGTATAGCTCATCATAATAAAGGGATGGGTATCCTTCGGGACGCGCGTCGAAAACGCGCCTTGCCGCTTCCCCGCGTTGGGAGACCAGTCCACCCAGCGATCTTCCAGGCAGCCCTTGCGCATCACACTTACGTATTCCTCACCCATCGGCGCGAGTCCTTCACAGATCCAATCTACTGCTTGCTCGAATGAGACCTTATGTTTTTTCGTACTGAGCGGCGCCCACACGTCATAGGGATGTAAGGTTTTGACACCGAGTGCTTTCCGGCGAATTCTCCAGTAGCGATGCCAGAGCGGAAGGTTTTTCTTGAAGATATCGATCAAGTTGTGGAACATCTCCACCGGGACGTTTCCGTTGAAGAGGGTAGCTTCCAGCGAAGACTCGAAGTTGCGCGCTTTCATGTTGAACACGTTCTGTTTGATAGATGTGGCGAGATTTCCCGCCAGCGTATTTTTGAACTCCAGATATTTATCATTGTAGTTCTCCCAGGCGGTCCGGCGCGCTTTTCGATCGGTTCCACCGAGGATCGCGTTATACGTACTCTGGGTCAGGTCGATCTTTTCTCCTTTTTCGTCACGCGCGGGCTTGAATTTGAAATCCGCGTTTGCCAGCATGTTGGTCGTATTGCGGGTGCTGATAAACGGATCGCGCAGCATCCCCAGCAGCTCCTCCACTTCGGCGCTGCGGACATGTGCCTGTTTGCGGAAGAGGTCGTTGAAATAGTGTTCATACAGTTTCATGCGCGGCTCATCCTGAGTCCACTGTCGTAGTTTGGCTTCGCCAATGCTCAGGAGTTCGGGATCCACAAACGAGGTCGCCGCGCTCACCTGTGCCAGTGCGCTGGTAGCTCTTCCGTTCAACGCCGCGGCTTGTTGATCCGTCGCATCTACGGCGCTGGACATGGTGGCATAGACCTGCACTCTGGCTGCGCGTTGAGCGAGCCTCTCCATAGCATCTATGGCTTCCAGGAATGTTTCCGGGCTGTCCCTAAGGTGACCCTGAAATGCTTTGATGGCTGGGAGGCTTTCAAGGATGGCTTTGACTTCGGCATCAAATGCTTCCGGTGAAGCAAACACGCTTTCCGCGTTCCAGGTCTGGTTCTTTTTGACTTTCGAGCGAGGGAGGGCAGTAGGCATGATCGTTTCCTTTTGAGAATTCTATCTGGTGTGGTATGGACATCATAATTCAACAAAGCGGACTTGGACAAGTTCTTCAAAAGCTCTAATCTCGATCCCTGCAAGAACAAAGCAACCCCGATCACAATCGGGGTTGCTTATTATGGGCAAGAAAGCGAATCTTTTAATCAATCTGCGGGCTTGTAAAATACTGACCCAATTGGTCCTTCACAAGCATCCAGCCTTTTGTATAACCTTTGGGGTGTTTATACAGGTTGACCTCCACCCAGACGCATCCCTTGTGATCCCTGAAAACAGAGCCGGGATTGTAAATCCAGGCAGTGTTATTGAGCCCCGAGGCGATAATCGCTCCACCAGGCTCACTGCGTACATACAATCCATGTTTATAGTTTATTTTCAGTGTCGACAGGCCGGAAGTCGGTGGACAGTTACAGGGTTGAGTAGGAGAAGGCGGATGGTAGGGAGGCGGCTTCGCCACATCACCCGGCAGATAGATAATCTGCCCGACATAGATCAGGCTTGGGTTCTGGATCTGGGGATTCAACGCCAGGATGTCCCACCAGCTCACCCCAAGCCGACTGGCGATCTTTCCGAGCGTATCTCCCTTCTGAACCACGTAGGTGCCGCCCTTAGGCGGATGATAACCAGAGTCATCACTGGACGCCGAGGGAATAGCGAGTACCTGCCCCGCGTAGACCCACCACCCGAGCCCGGGATTCGCCGCCTGGATGGCGTGGACGGTGGTGCCGCACTGCCGCGCGATGCCACTCAATGTGTCGCCCCACTGGACCGTGACGTAGCTGGCACAGCCTGACCAGGCGGACACGTCCCCAACTGAGCCAAAAGATGCGATCAAAATCGCCACGACGCTCACAAACTGAAAAACTCTTCTGACCATCACACTCTCCCGTTTGTTTCTATGTTGGAACACCGATAAGCCCTACTGGATAGGACCTTCAGACTTCGTATATACATAGAATACTCAAAAAAAGTCGCTTGTCAACAGGCAATTCCTGCATTTGCCGCCCTCAATGTCTTGGAGCTAAGCTGGCTCCAGCTTCGTGATTTCTCTGTGAGGAGCAAAAATCTAGAAAACCGCCACTTGCTAGCCAGCTTTATTCTGTAAAAGAAAATTACTTGACTTAGTCAAGCAACTTGATTATTATGGGTAAATGACGCACAACCAGGAAATGATCGACAAAATCAGAAGCTTCAACCGTTTCTATACAAACATTATTGGATTGCTGGATCAGCATTACCTTGAAAGTCCATTTTCTCTCACTGAAGGACGTGTGCTCTATGAAATCTGCAATACGGAAAATTGTTCTGCGAAAAAGATTCGCGAACAGATCGTCATCGATGAAGGATATCTTAGTCGCATTCTTGATAATTTTGTAAAACAAGGTTTGATCAAAAAAAACCGTTCCTCGAACGATGGACGTTTGTGGGTCATTGTACCGACGGAAAAGGGGAGAAAGGAATTCGCAAGGCTGAATGACAATTCAAATCGCTTAATTGCTCAAATGATCGAGAAATTGTCAGAAGAAGAACAAGCAGACCTTCTGAAGAATATGGAGCGAATTCGCGCCTTACTGGAGAAAACCTAATGACAGACGTTTCTCTCGAAGATATTGCCATTCGTACCGAACTTCGTCCGGGTGATATTGGATATGTGACTTATCTGCATGGTTCCCTGTATAGCAAGGAATATGGCTATGGGCTTTCGTTTGAAAATTATGTTGCAAAAGGTCTGTGCGAATTTTACGAGAAGTACAATCCTGAACGAAACCGCATCTGGGCGTGCGAGCACAACGATCGCATGATCGGTTTTTTACTGTTGATGGATCGAGTCAAAGCGGCGCAATTGCGGTATTTTCTGGTCGAACGGAAATATCGAGGAATAGGCCTGGGCGTGAAACTGATGAATCTGTACATGGATTTTCTGCAGGAATCCGGCTACAAAACGTCTTATCTATGGACAACACACGAATTGTCCACCGCAGCATCCCTGTATAAACGTCATGGATTCAGGCTGACCGAGGAAAAAGACTCAACCGCTTTTGGAAAACCTGTTAAAGAACAGCGATACGATCTAATCCTTGCGAAGTAACCTCACCCCAACTTCAAATTCCCATTTTCATCAAAAGGAAAGAAAGGGTTGTGTGCAACCTCCCAGCAATTTCCATCAGGGTCGGCAAAGTAGGAGCTATATCCACCCCAAAACACCTTCTGCGGTTCCTTGAGGATCCTTACGCCCTTTGATCTTAGGTCGCTGATGATCTCATCAACTTCTGCTTCACTTTGGGCGTTGTACGCCAGCGTGATTCCGGCAAATCCGCTTCCTTCCGGATCGACAAGCGCATCTTCCGCTAGTTTCTCGCGCTGATAAATGGAGAGCACCACTCCGCCTGCCTGGAAGAACGTAACCTCTTCGTTGCTGGAACTGGATGGTTTCCAGCCCAACGTCTCCGTATAGAACTTTGTAGATGTTTCAAAATCTCTTACGCCCAACGTCACCAAATGCAGGTGTTGATTCATACCTTCCTCCTTTCAGGTTGATACATCCCACGGCGCAACGCCTCGACCGCTTACCCCGTGCAACGATCCGTATATTTTTTTCGCTAAATCTGGCAGGACCTCCGCTGTCGCTGCGAGCAAGCCAAAGCAGCCAGCAATCATCATATCCCCAAAGGGCACGGCAAAGTAGGGGCGCAAGTGACCATGGACGATAGACGATGGACGATGCATGGTCGATGGTCTATCGTCCGTGGTCTGAAACATGGAACGTCTCGGTCCAGTCACGACCACATCAAATTCATCCTTGCCAAACTCAAATACATCATCTGAATACATCAGCGCGCCGTGACCCATGTCGTTGAATACATCTTCGTGTTTTAGAGAGCTATCGGCTAATCGTTTCAGGAGGGCTTCAAGCTTTGCAAGATCGAGCTCGCCCGTGTGGTGCTCGAAGACTCCTTCGATTCCCTTCTCACCCAAACGAAATGCCAGTGTATGGAAATTTCCCACGTTACAGATGATCTTCTGCCGACGCGAAGCTGCGATAGGATCGAAGCCTGCACCCAGGATCGCCGCAGGCGCGGTGTCCATCACCACAAGTGGACATGGCAGCTCACCTGCCGAGTCGGCGACGGACTGCAGGCGCGTCATGATGCTGGGGATCTCGGTGGAAAGATAGGCAAAAGCGGCAAGAGAATTTTTTGCACTGATTCGTTCGTCCAGATAGTCGAACCGGAACTGACGGTCTGAAATACCTGCGGGTGCATTGCCATGATCAAAGACTGCAACAGCCATGGCGTCCAGATCGTGGAGCGAAACGCCATAGTCGGCAAATGTTTTGGAGATTAGTTGAAAATCGAAGTCCTTCAACTCTAGGCGTTTGACCTTTGACTTTAGACCTTGAACTTCATCTTCCCCAATAACTTTTATCCCTAGTGCTTCCACTTTCTCCAGTTCATCATTGATCGTGGTCGCGGCGGAGGGCGTCATGTAGACCGTCATCCCCCTACGCGCGGC
>JAICRQ010000308.1 GCA_025966435.1 Anaerolineales bacterium
ATTCTTAAGGAGCAAGTAGGCAATCTAAAACACCGCCTTAATGAATTGCGGGAAATCAAACACATGGCTTATGAGGCTCGCTGTGCGATTGAAACGGAGGATTTTGACGTGCTTGGCGTCATGCTTCATCAGTCTTGGGAGTTGAAAAAACGTCTGGCCGGCACGATTAGTAATAGCCGGATCAATGAAATGTATCAGACAGCGCGCGGTGCTGGTGCGATCGGCGGCAAGATCGCGGGCGCAGGCGGCGGAGGGTTTCTTCTGCTCTATGTTCCTTTTGAGCATCAAAACAAAGTTCGGACGAAATTAATAGGTTTGCAAGAGCTTCCCTTTCGACTGGAAGCCGATGGGACTAAAGTAATCTTTAATTATCGACGTTTATAGCCGCGATCAAGGACAAACTACAATGGAGTTCATTCACAATTACATATCAACATTGCAGATCACCATGGATCAACTTCCCCGCCAGTTAATTACTGATGTCATTGACCTACTGCAACAAGCTCGGAAGAAGGGTAACCAGGTGTTCATTCTGGGGAATGGAGGCTCGGCCTCGACAGCCTCTCACTTTGCCTGTGACTTGGCAAAGAATACGCGTCAAGAAGGTCTGCCGCATTTTCGCGTGATCGGGCTCACAGACAATATGGCAATGTTCTCAGCGCTGGCCAATGATGGAGGCTATGAGAATGTGTTTTCGGAACAGTTGGCCAGTTTGGTTAGACCTGGAGATATTGTCATTGCGATTTCAGCCAGTGGAAATTCTAAAAATGTGATTAACGCCGCGGAAGCAGCCCATAGATATGAGGCAACCGTCATCGGGTTTACCGGCTTCGATGGAGGCCGCCTGGGACAATTGGCGAACATCAATCTTCACGTCAATAGCAACATCATTGAACATGTAGAGGATATTCACCTTATGTTAGAACACCTCATTGTCAAGACTATCAAAGAACAGGCCCCGCCCTCAGTAAATGTCACAACATCGCTCGCCCAAATATCCGCTGAAATTTTCGGTGACTAAGAACGTGATCTTATCACTGTATTGTTATCGATGGAAAAGATCGCCTCAAAGGCTAAAGGTAAATTGTCAAATACCAGATTGCCTGTCACCATTTCCAGACGATGTTGTAGCAATTGCTCAGAACCGCGTCCGGTTTTTAGAAGAATTGTGCCTCGCATGCCTGCCGCTTCGCCAGCTTGCACATCGCTCCACGCATCCCCAATCATCCATGACCGCTGGAGATCTAACGACAGGTCTTTGGCGGCTTGCAGCAATAATCCGGGTAGTGGCTTGCGGCAGGAACAGCCATCTTCTGGCTGATGTGGGCACATGTAAACGCCATCGATTTGCCCGCCGTGATCACGTATTAAGTTGATCAGCTGTTGGTTGATCTCCTGAGCAGTCTTAAGCAAGATAAGTCCCCGTCCTATGGCCGACTGGTTCGTGACGATGACGACTTTATATTTTTTTATCGGTTCAAGAGATAAGGCACGGATAGCTTCGGGAATGATTTTGACCTGCGACCAACCTCGAACATAATCCGACCGGTTCTCAATGAGTACACCGTCACGATCAAGAAAAATTGCTGGATACATAGAGCTATTATACTGTCGGGCGCAACGTATGAAAATGTAATCACGATTGATTGGGAGAAAAGTAACCGAAGGACTCGTAAGATAGGCTGTTTCATTCCCAACGATCCTGTTTTACCCAATTGGGGGTAGTTCCAGAATCATTTTACTTGCTCTTTACCCGACTCGAGTATGCCATTGTGTTGGGATGGCGGAGCATGTCATCAGGGTTCGTGTTCCGGCAGGCCCACCAAGGGCATGGACGTCTCTCGAAATAAGGCTGATTTTCAAATTCACCTCTCAACGAAGGATGGAAGTTTATGACCGTGTTATCTGTAGTTATCCCTGCTTACAATGAAGAAAAAGGCATCGCCGAGATTGCCTGCCGTGTGCTCTCTGTAGCACCCGAGTTGCAGAAAGCCGGCGTAGATCTTGAACTCCTGATTGTGGACGATGGCTCACGGGATCGAACTGCGGAGGTAGCCTCGAAGATACCGGGGGTGAATCTAATCTGCCATCCGCGAAACCGCGGATATGGTGCGGCGCTCAAGACGGGCTTTTCCAATGCCAAGGGACAACTGATCGGTTTTTTGGATGCAGATGGAACATATCCGCCGGAGTATTTCCCGCAGCTTTGCCGCGCCGCGATGAACGGCGTGGATCTGGTCATTGGCTCCCGCATGGCCGGTGAAGAAAGCAAAATGCCTCTAACACGACGGGTGGGCAATCTATTTTTTGCCAGACTGCTCACGCTGTTGAGTCATCAGAAGGTAACCGACAGCGCAAGTGGAATGCGCGTCTTCAAGCGTGAAATCCTTGAGCAAATTTATCCTCTGCCTGATGGATTGAACCTGACCCCTGTGATGAGCACACGCGCATTGCACGAAGGAGTCAACATTGGTGAAATTCCCATTCCCTATAGTGAGCGAGTCGGTCGGTCGAAGCTGAGTATCATTCGTGATGGGCGTATCTTCCTGCAAAGCATGGTTTGGACGGTGTTGTCTTATAACCCCGTCAGGATTCTGGGCATGATCGGTTCGCTTGGAATCGGAATTGCTCTTCTCGTGTTCCTTGGCATTGTGATGACCAGACTACAGGGCGTTACTACGCTGGGACCCTGGGGAGTTGCCGCGCTATTCTTGGCATTGATTTCTTCGATCGCGGGCATCAACCTGTTTGCCCTGGGCGTTACGTTCAATTATCTTGTATCGCTTTTCTATAAAAGACCCATCCGACAAGGATTATTTGGTAAACCCATCTTTAAGACGCCCTTGGATGTGCACTTTGGCTGGGTCGGCATGACTTCCGCTTTGATTGGGCTCGGGATCGGTTTGGCCTCTTTGGCGTTGGGTCTACAAGGGTGGGAGATTGGACGTCTGTGGTTTTACATGTTGACTAGCGCCTTATTGTTTTTGGCTGGTATCCAGCTGGTTATTTATTGGTTATTACTTCGAATTTTGGAAGAACTAAGTCAACGGGACCTCCTGACGAAACACGACATGGGTCTACTCTAATTATTGTTTGTAGTGTTCATATAGAAAAAGGTGACAAAAATGCCCTCAAATCAGTCCTCATCAGTTAATGTTGGAAGCCGATTAATCCCAAAGCTGCATATGGCGAATTTTCCCAACGCGGACGCCATCGTACGCAAGGGACTTCTTTCTGCTCCTCGTTCAGAAGAGGCAGTAGATATTATGCTTGTCAATCCTCCCACACCCGATGGCGGACTATGGATCCGTACCCAGCATCGGGTGGGACGTCGCACGCGTGAGAACATGGTCTGGCCTCAAGTCTCGCTGGCGCAAATGGCCGCTCTGCTGCACCCCATCTATAAGATCAAGGTAGTGGACTGTAACGCGGAACGCATGGGCTGGCCCGAATTCACCAAATTACTGGATAAGTATCAACCCAAATATTACCTGACGCAGCTCACCGCGCCGACTCAGGAAAACGACATCTATGGATGTTTTTTGGCGCACGCGCGCGGGTCTAAGACGATTGCCTTTGGCACGCATATTACACCCATCCCTCTGGAGACGATGCGACCTTATCCCAGCCTGGATTTTGCCCTCGTTGGTGAACCGGACCTGACCATCCGCGATCTCTTGGATCACCTTGAAGGCAGGATTGATCAACGCTCGCCCGAAATCGTGAAGATGTTTGAAAAGCATGACCCCAGCTACAAGCCCGCCTTCCATGAAGATGGGAGCCTGAACATGCATGGCATCAAGGGGATTGCTTGGCGCAAAGGCGATGACATCTTTCTTAACTTTCCGCGTCCCTTCGTGTCCGACCTGGACGATATGCCGATCCCTATGCATGAATTATTGCCGTTGCAATCGTATCGGATGCCACTGATCAAAGGACCATTCACTTTTATCGTCACCAGCCGTGGCTGTCCTGCTGGCTGCACTTACTGCATCAAACACGTAAGCTATCAATTCTCCACGCGTCTTCGATCCCCGAAGCTGATCCTGGAAGAGCTTTGGTATCTGAAACGTCAGGGGATCCATAACATTCACATGTACGCTGACCTGTTCACGGTGAACCGGGATCAAGTCATCGAACTTTGCAACTTGATGATCATGGAAAAGATCGAGATTAAGTGGACCTGCAATAGCCGGGTGGACTTTGTGGATGAGGAGATGCTGAACCTGATGGGCAAAGCAGGCTGTAGGTTAATCTCATGGGGTATCGAAAGTGGCAATGAGCAGATTCTGAAGCATGCCCGCAAAGGTGCATACCCAGAAAAGGCTGAGCGTGCCCTTCACTGGGCAAAGAAGGCGGGCATCATGAATTGGGGCTATTTCATCATTGGTTTGCCCGGCGAAACTGAAGAGACCATCCGCCAGACGATCGATTTCTCTAAGAAACTGCCGCTTGACATTGCTCTGTTTCATGTCGCCGCGCCCTACCCCGGAACGCCGTTCTTCTTTGAAGTGGTAGAGAATAATTGGTTCCGTCCGGGCACCCGTTGGGAGCAAGTGGATATGGATAAAGGGACAGTACTGGATTATCCAAATTTGCCGGCAGAGCGATTGCTTTATTGGCAAAAGCGGGCCTTCCGTGAATGGGCGTTACGGCCCGGGCCCGCGTTCACATACTTAAAGATGTTA
>JAICRQ010000572.1 GCA_025966435.1 Anaerolineales bacterium
GCGAAGCGGATTGCAAAGTTTATTGTAACCATCTAGTTAATCAGAGTCAACATAAATCAAAGGGAAATTTGCTACGAAAAGGTTACATCCCCTGTTGAAATTATAAGAGAGGATCAGTGGGCTTATTTCAATATCTGAAACAGGTTGCTGTAATCATCGGTCCAGAGTTTAAGCGAGGTGGAATAGTTATGGAGATCCATTGCACGGGCTTGCATGGCAGGTTGTTCAAGCAGAGCAGGGTCCCGTGCCATTAAGATCCAGTGAGAGGCAAATCCTCCCATAGGATCCCCTTCATAATTGATGCGCTCCATGCTCAAGCCATAATGCTGTGCCAATTGCCAGAACACAGGCTGGAGATCGAGATGGAGGTTTGTAATATGCGCGGCGATGACGCCATCCGGAGCAAGATGGGCGAGATAGAGAGCAAAGGCTTCCTTTGTTACCAGATGAACGGGGATGGAGTCACTGCTAAACGTATCCAGAACGAGCACGTCGAAGTTTTGCGAGTTGCTTTCGGAAAGCTCGCGCTCCAGGGAAATACGCGCATCGCCGAGCACCGTGGTGATATTCGCCTGGCTCTCACGAAGAAATGAAAAGTAACCTCCCTTCCCCTCTGCCAGATCTGTGACGGCAGGGTTGATCTCATACAGGCGATATTCATCGCCGGGTTGTGCGTAAGCGACGAGCGTTCCTACACCAAGACCCAGCAAGCCCACACGCATCGCTTGACCATACTTTGGATGATGGAGGATTGCCAGCCCTGCCCCACTCTCCGGCACATAGTACGTTGTCGGTAAACTGTGCAGTTCCGGCTCGATGAATTGAAGTCCGTGAACCGTAATGCCATGCGACATAATATATGCCTTCTGCATCGAACCTTCGGGCAAACGCTCGTTCACGCGGATCACGCCGTAGAAGTTGCGCTCGGCGTACAACGCACCCGAAAAGAACCTGCTGATACCGGCAAGCATGAGCGTGACCAGACAGAACGTTGTGAGGATGAAGCGGGCGCGCGAATTTTGCACCTGACTCTCGGTATGATCCCCTTCGGGAGAGCTGCGGAGGACGGTAAGAAGAATGGCAATTGTCGTCGCCAGTCCGACGAAGAACTCCCAGTAGCCATTAAATATCACCGGAGCGAGAAGGCTGACAAATACACCGCCGAACGCACCTCCTATAGAAACCATTAAGTAAAATGTGGTCAGGGAATGTGCAGGCGGCCGCAACAGGTACAGCTCTCCATGACAGATCATGCAGGCAGAAAATAACAGGAGACAATATGCCAGTACCTGCCAGTAAATGGGAAGGCTGGTTGCATTGAGCATCACAAATAACGTCAATCCGGCAGAGAGAAGGAACAGGACAATTACCGGTTTGCGAGGATAGCCGCTCTCACCGGAAAACGTCAGGATGAAAGACAGCAGATAGAGGGCGAGGGGCAGCACCCACAGAAAGGGAATGACCGCGACTTCCTGCGTGATCTGGTTCGTTACTGAGAGCAGAAATAGAGAGGCAGTGCCGCTCAGGGCAATCCACAATAATTTCAATGCCAGGGAAGGGCGCACTCGACCCAATTCCGCGCCAACTGCCGCCTGCGCGCGCTCCGTGGCGCGGCCGCTTCGAGATGCGACCCAGATTGCGGTCAGCCCAAAGAACAGAAATCCCAGTGCCCATGTCCATCCTTGCCAGCGGAGAGACATAGAAGGCTCGATCAGGATTGGATACATCAGCAATCCCAGCAAGGAGCCGAGGTTAGACAGGGCATACAAACGTGCGTACGCCCGGTCCGGGAACATACGACTGAACCATGCCTGCATCAGCGGACCATTCGCTGCAAGGATGAAATAGGGCAAGCCCACGGAAACAGCAAGCAGCTTGAATATATCAAAGACAGGTGAGCTGGCACTCTCCGGCTTCCAGCTGGAGTCGGGGGTAACGGGCGATTCCCAGACCATTGACAGCGTAATGAGAATCAAAAAGGCAAAGGTAATCAAAGAGATATGCACAACGAACTGACGCTGGGTTTTCACGCGTTCGATCAGCCAGTAAGCGTAGGCATAACCAGCTGTGAGCAGGACCTGAAAGAAAAGCATAACTGTTGACCAGACCGCAGGTGTCCCACCAAACCACGGCAGGATGAACTTACCGATCATCGGCTGGATTTGGAAGAGGAGGAAAGCAGAGAGGAATATGCTGACGGCAAAGAGAACCATGATATTCCCCGAATTTTACAGCATGGGGGTTTCTGATGGGACCGGAACTCGAATGGTTTACGTTACTGGCGCTGGGGAGCAGCTCTCCTTGCTGTTAAGAACTTCCGGTTGTGATTGCGCCAGCACGCTCGTAATTCGCGACAATGACGCCATTCGAGCCCACTGTGCTTTCCGTCACCTTGAACGCCGCAGGGATCGTGCCATCGGCAAACAACCGCTTTCCACTGCCCAACGTGATCGGGTAGATCATTAGCCAGAAC
>JAICRQ010000617.1 GCA_025966435.1 Anaerolineales bacterium
AGATCTGGAGACGGTTATTTACGAATCGATCAGGGGGACTGTGCCTATTCAATTCAATACCAGCATTGGGCGCTTGCACCCAGAGTCGGATGGTGTGCTGGTCGCGTTGTCAGATGGGAGCCATGAAACGTATGATTTGGTGATTGGCGCAGACGGGATTCATTCCAATGTGCGCAGGCTGTTATGGGGAGAGGAAAGCCGCTTCAATCACTTTCTCGGGTTTTATGTGGCGTGCAGCGTGATCGATAATTTTTTCGGCGAGCTGGATGCCTTCTACGGGCATTTTGAACCGAATACACAGACGATGGTGTATCCAATTGGCAGAAATCAGTTGGCTGTATTCTTCGCTTTCAAGTCCGGGAAATTGAATGTAAGGGGCCGCGAGCAAAAGATGGAGGCGCTGAAGAACGTATTCGGGAATCTTGGATGGGTCGTCCCGAGGTTGGTGGAAGGTACCAGAGACGCCAGAGACTTTTTCTTTGATGCAGTGGCGCAAATCCAACTTGACATCTGGCATAAGGAGCGCGTCGCGTTGGTGGGAGATGCGTGTCAGTGCCTGACGCTGCTCGCAGGGCAGGGCGCTTCGATGGGCATGGCAGGTGCGTATCTGATTGCACAAGAATTACACAGGGCAGATGGCGATTACAAAACCGCCTTCCCGGCGTATCAACGAATCTTAAAACCCGAGATCGAGCGCAGGCAAAAGGATGCGCGCGGTCTGGCTGGCTCCTTTGTGCCCGGGAATAATCTTGAAATTGCCCTGTCCTATTTCTTTCTAAAGACAGTCTTTTTGCCGGGCTTCCGCACACTTTTCAAGAAGCAGATCGGGGCACGGAGTGTTATCAAGTGACCTTCTCCTGCCGCTGCTTCGTGACTCCATTATTCCCTAAGTAAAAAATCCCCCTGATTGAGCAAGCCATCGAAAATCGCCTCCATTGCCCTCGACGTTTCTGGAGACAATTGCTCCAGCCCAAATGACTTTAACCTGGTCTGTGTCGTGCGTACAGACGGTTCCAGGAAATCCCCAAAGGGCAGGGATGTCCGAAACAACTGGTAATACAAGAATCGGCGCGCGTTGCGTTTGAACTCCGAGTGGACATCAATCTTCTCCCCCCCCAGAAACTCTTTCAGCTTTCGTCTTACATCCTCCACTGTCTGTGGAAAGAACACCGTAGGATATTGCGTAAAGCGCGCTTTCCCTGCACACAGCACCGCCGCGCCCATAATCGCAGCCTCCAGCCCGATCGTGGAGTTATAAACCATCACAAATTTGGATCGCTGGATTAACTCGTACGAACTTAACGTCTCACGTGGGCTCACGAAGACCACATTCGGTTCCTTGTCTACACCGCGGCTTGCCACCCAACCCTCGACCGTTTCGCGGCTGGCTTTGCGGACTCGTAGCTCGTCCGGATGGGCGCGGATGACGAACAATGTTTCCGGATGCTCGCGGATGATATCCAGTGTCATGTCGAGCCAGTCGAACATATCTTCAAAGACGGTATTGGCGTGCGGCTGGCTGGTATCGAAGATGACGTTGGTAAAGATCGGCACGATCGGTTTGAAGCCCGCTGCTTTCTCGAGGAAGGACTCATCGAGAGCCTTCATGTCTGCCCAGAACTTGACGCCCGCCATTGTAAAATCGCCCTGGAACCGCTTGGCGAGATAGGCATCCAATTTTGCATTCTGCTCGTCGTTCAATTCAAATTCATCAGGGATGTGAATCGGGTATGCCGTGGCTTCGCCATCCG
>JAICRQ010000514.1 GCA_025966435.1 Anaerolineales bacterium
GCGCAGATCGACTCGATCTCCACGCCTAGCTCGCGCGCCGCCGCGCGGACGGATATGCCTTCGTCTACTTGTCCGCGGCGACCGGAGGGTTGGAGGATAACTGTGTGTTTTTGGGTCATTTGATTCTTTGACAATGGACCACCGACTTTAGACCATAGTGGTCCATCGTCTGGTCTATTTATCCATTACGGCGGGGAATCTCGACTTTGGCGAACTCCGCTTCGAGTTCTGCGAGCAGTGCTTCGGCAACTTCCTCGGGTGAGCCCTCTCGTTCAACCCATTCCCCACGCTTGTATTGCGCGGAATAATCACTGGTTGAGGTCAATCCTTCTGCCATGGCGTAGGCATCGATTTTGTTCTGAATCTTTTCCGAAAGTTGTTTCTTGACTGTGCGTCCCTCGCCTTGCACTGTGAACGATTGGGGGATATGTTTCCAATATATGATTCGATAACGGGCCATACCAAGTTTGCCTTTCGCCGCATTCTAAGATTTGAAAATGTCGGCACTTTGAAAATTATATATAATTTATACAAGAAATGGATTTTACGGGAAGTTGGGCGTGGGGTCAATGGAAGAATTACATAAAAAGAAACGCCCGAGTGGCTCGGGCGTTTCTTTTACTTTAGTAGGTATTCGTCCTGCCTGAATACTCCACTTTCGTTTCATCGGTGGAGGTTTTTCCTTCCTCCAGAAGTGTTTTGAGTCTGATTAGGTCGTCATGCATCGCCTGGCGGGGATCCACGCCGAAGAGTTGGGCGACGGCATGTCCGGCTACGCCTGCAGGAGGAATATAGGACATCTGCACCGTGACACGTGTGCTGCCGTCCCGGTTCTCGTCAAAGCGGACAAACCCTGTGCTGCGCACCTGCGAATCTGGGAGAGTTTCCCAGGCGATTAGATCGTTAGGGATATCCTGCGTAACGCGAGATTGGAACTCGACCGTGGAACCGACGGGTCCCTCCACTTTCCAATTCGACACTTCGCCCTGAGTGGTGATTTCCTTCACATGGTTCATGAAGAGCGGGAAGTTCTCAAAGTTATGCCAGAACTGATAGACCTCGTCGATGGGCGCAAAAATGTTAATCGCTTTATTGACGCGGATACCGTTCTCACCGCCACTTAGCCCCAGCAGGCTGCGCGTATCCAGGTTCGTCACCCCACGGGCGGTCAGGACCAAGCCGGCCGTGCTCAAGACGGGTTTGGCAACCCCTCTGCGTGTCATCCCGTACAGCGTCAGGAGGCTCCCACCCACGCCGCTTAACAGCCGCGTGGCAGGAGACCAGGTGCGCTGCTGCCAATCGGGGCGGGGACTCCGCTGCGCGGACGGCTGACCTTGCAAAGCGGGAATACTTTCCGAGTTATCGAATATCTGTAACTGATTCTCGACACCGTGCACCCCGCGGGTCCGCATTGCAGCTCTTACGATGGCATCCTCATCTTCTCGCAGGACGGGGCCGCTTAAGTAAATCCGACCTCCATCCGCGGTAACGGTTACGCCACGGGCATGTCGTGACAGGCGCCCTAAGTTACTGCGCACACGCTCTTCGAGAATCCAGTCGGGAGCACCCTGGTCACTCAGTTTGGCGGTCATCTCGGAAAGGACGCCTCTCGTCCGATTGCGCGTATCTTCGAGTGCCTTCTCGATTGATTCATCCAGATTGTTTACAAACCGGTTTGCCTTATCGCGCACCATGGCTCGCCGGCGGGCTCCCTGCTGCGGATCCATAAAATACATCACTCCCGCCCCCAGCCCGATTGTCGTTAGTAGTGTTTTAATTTTCATTTGTGCCTCCTAACAGTCTCTAAAACTAGTAACCAGCGTCTTTTATTCCTTTAGAGTCTATACCTTATCTAGAATTTGCCTATCACGCAAGTGGGTTTTTCCCTAATACAGGATTAGGCTCTGTTAATAAAACTGTACTCAGTTTGTTAGGCTAGGGTAAGCAGGGTTTTCCATACGTGGTTTGGAGCTTTTCCCCATTGATAACAGAGTTAATATCTCTATAATTTTATTTGAAGAGGAAGCCATTCTGCATTTCTTTACAGGCGATGTCAACCATACTGCTGCCTTCATGGTTTGCAGAAAAACAAAAGGAGATGGAACATGGAATTAAAGGAAGGAACGAGTGTCTTTACTCCCGGCGGTGAAGAGGTGGGAAAGGTGAACCGTTTCGTTTTGGATCCGGCGACGAATGAAGTGACTCACATCGTGATCCAAAAAGGGTGGCTGCTGCCCGAGGACAAGGTCGTGCCCTTCGAAATGGTGAACTCTGCCTCCGAAGACCGGGTGGTACTGAGTGAGGAAGTGGGTGAATTTGACAAGCTGCCTCCTTTTGAAGAGACGCATTTTTTCCGCGCGCCGGATGAAGATGCCGGCGATCTGTCTCTCACCGGAGACCCTGTCTATCACTATGCTCCCGCTTATTACTGGTATCCGGCGCGTGCGAATCCTGGCTTCCAAGGGCCAGGTCTGGCGCCTTATGTTCTGCCCGTTGGGGAACCACAAAGGAACATCCCGGAAGATACAGTCCCTATAAGAGAAGGCACGAATGTTGTAAGCGTCAATGGAGATCATGTGGGCGATGTGGAACGCTTGTTCCTCGAAGGGGATTCGAACAAAGTGAGCCATTTCGTGATTTCACAGGGCATTTTGTTCAAGGATCGGAAGCTTGTTCCCGCTCATTGGGTAAAGTCTGTGGATGAACATGCTGTTTCTTTAGCTGTATCCTCCAAATTCCTGGAGAGGCTGCCGTCTTATGAGGAGTAGGCGCTTCTGTAATGATTTTGAAGAAAAAAGCTGCCCGGGTACCCGGGCAGCTTTTTCTTGTGAGCTTCATCCATTCGATCTTTCTTCAGCTTGTTGAGAAATAAGATAAAGCAATCGCAATATCTTCAGATCATCGTACGTGAGCGTTCCGTTCAGTCTATCATAAACTGGCTTAAGGAACGTGGCTCCGAACTCGTCGAACGCGGCA
>JAICRQ010000123.1 GCA_025966435.1 Anaerolineales bacterium
AAGCTATCAGCAACATGCATTCAACAGCGATCATCTTCGTCTGCTGCAAACCCTTGCCAATTCGATGAGCGTTGCACTTGAGAACGCACGTCTCTTTGACGAAACCCAACGCTTGCTCAAAGAGACAGAGCAGCGCGCCGCGGAGCTTGCTATTATCAACAGTGTGCAGGAAGGGTTGTCCTCCAAGCTGGATTTTCAGGCGATCATTGATCTGGTCGGCGACAAAATCCGTGACATCTTCGACGTGCAGGCGGTTAATATTACTCAATACGATCCAGTCAGTGATCTGTTCTCCTCTCTATACACCGTGGAAAGAGGGATACGCCGTTCCTTCGCTCCGATGCCTCCAGGACCGATTTTCCGTCACATTATCAATACGCGCGAATCGCTTCGCTTCAATAGTGAAGCAGAATTGAATGCCATTGACGCGATCAATGTCCCAGGGACAGAGCCGTCCAAGTCCGGTATATACGTCCCGTTGGTACAGGGAAAACAATTCCTAGGAGTCATTGCATTAGAAAACCTCGATCATGAAAATGCGTTTACAGAATCCGATCTGCGGCTTTTGACAACGCTCGTGAATTCAATGAGTGTTGCTCTCGAGAATGCGCGCCTCTTCGATGAGACCCAACGTCTCCTTAAGGAGACGGAACAACGTGTTGCGGAACTTGCCATCATTAATAGTGTTCAACAAGGGCTTGCCTCGAAACTTGAAATGCAAGCGATTTACACTCTGGTTGGAGACAAGATTCGAGAGATCTTCCAGGCAGATACAACTGGTATTGACATTTATGACCCGGAAACACAACAGGTCACTCCCACTTATTACGTGGAGCAGGACCAACACATCCATGTTAATTCATTGCCTATTGGGCAAGGGCTGTATACAGTGGTTATTCGCTCACGCGAACCACTGTTAGCCAATACAAGTGAGGAACAGGAGAGACTGGGGCGTATCATTGTCCCCTCGCCAGACAATGACAGAGATATGAATGAAACGTATTTGGGAGTGCCGATTTTGCTCGGCGACCAAGTAAAAGGCGTTATTAATATCCAGAGCCATGAACGATTCGCATTCGATGAAGGGGATGTACGGCTTTTACAAACACTTGCTAACTCTATGAGTGTGGCTCTCGAAAATGCCCGTCTCTTTGATGAAACTCAGCGTTTGTTGAGAGAGACGGAAGAGCGTGCCAGGGAGCTCGCGACGATTAACGCTGTGGGCAGCGCCCTGGCTGGTGAATTAGAGGTGAGTGCCCTCATCGACCTGGTGGGCGAACAGATTCGTAATGCATTCAACGCCGATATTGCTTATGTCGCTCTGTGGAATGAAGAAACCAACACGATTGACTTCCCTTATCAATATGGCGAGGAGTTGGGTTCTCTGCAATATGGGGAAGGGCTGACCAGCAAGATCATTCAATCGGGCACGCCCTTGCTGATCAATCAGGAGCTGGATCGACACCGGAAACAACTGGGGACGACGCTGGTCGGGGTCCGGGCGCGCTCGTTTCTCGGCGTACCAATTTTCGTTGGTGGAAAAGCCATCGGTGTGGTCAGCGTACAAAGCACGAAGCAGGAGGATAAATTCAGAGAAAATGACCAGCGATTGCTGGAGACCATTGCAGCCAATGTGGGTGTCGTGTTGCAGAATGCGCGCCTCTTCGATGAAATCCAGACACGCAATGCCGAGATCACAGAAACACTCGAGCAGCAGACTGCCACCAGCGAAATCCTGCAGGTGATCGCCAGCTCCCCGACAAATATTCAGCCGGTGTTGGATGTCATCGCACGGAATGCAGCTCAGCTTTCCGGGTCGGAGGATGCCTTGATCGATATTGAAGATAAAGGAGTATTGCGCGTGGCGGCGCACTATGGGATCATTCCTATGTTTCCTACCGGGCAGGGAATTCCGTTCAACGGAGACTCAGTGGCGGGCCGCGCGATGATCGAGGGACATACCGTCCAGGCTATCCACAAACAGCCCGGGAAAGAGTCAGAATACCCGGAAGGGGATAAATGGGCGCAAACCTATGGCTATCAAATGACCTGCAGTGTTCCGCTTCTCCGTGAGGGCAAGGCGATTGGTGCTATCACGATTCGCCGCCTGGAGTCAAATCTCTTGAATAGGAATCAGCTTGCATTGATAGAAACCTTTGCCAGTCAGGCAGTGATCGCTATAGAAAATGTTCGGCTCTTTAATGAATTGCAAAAACGCAATATTGAAATTAGCGAAGCACTCGAACAGCAAACGGCTACCAGTGAAATTTTGCAGGCGATTGCAAATTCGCCAACAGAAATCCAACCGGTATTGGATGTTATCGCTCGAAATGCGGTCCAACTTTTGGGGTCAAACGATGCGCTGATCGATATTGTAGAGCAAGGAGTCCTGCGCGTGGCGGCGCACTACGGAAATATCCCCATCTTCCCAGTCGGGGAGAGTATTCCGCTCAATCGTGACACTGTATCTGGACGCGCGATTATCGATGGACGCACGTTTCAAACAATCCACAAACAACCAGGAGAAGAAACAGAGTATCCCGAGGGGGACAAATGGGCGCAAATCTATGGTTATCAAATGACTTGCAGTGTTCCACTGTTACGCGAAGGCAAAGCAATTGGCGTAATCATCATTCGTCGTCGCAAGCCGCATCTGTTCAACCTGAAACAGATCGCATTGATTGAAACGTTTGCCAGCCAGGCAGTTATCGCGATCGAAAATGTAAGGCTCTTTAATGAACTTGAAACGCGAAATCGAGAGATTACAGAATCTCTCGAGTACCAGACTGCCACCAGTGATATCCTCTCCATCATCACCGAGAACCCCACGGAAATACAGCCCGTCCTTGATGCAGTGGCAGAACGAGCCGCCCGCCTTTGTAATTCCTACGATGCCGTCATTACGAAGATCGATGGGAATCGCTATCGGATTGCGGCGCATTGGGGACCTGTGCCCCTCCCCGCGGAGAACCTACTGAATGGGATTCCCCTTAACCGTGACTCGGTCACGGGTCGAGCTATGGTGGATAAGAAAACCATCCATATTCATGATCTACTGGCGGAACCGCCGGATGAATATCCTCTCAGCAACGCGTATTATCAAACAAGCGAACAGCGCACGATGCTGGTGACACCACTTGTGCGGGAAAACGAGGTGATCGGCTCCATCATGATCCGTCGCCAAGAGGTCGATCCATTCACCGAGAAACAGATCAGCCTGCTCAAGATCTTTGCCGATCAGGTTGCCATTGCAATCGAAAATGTGCGCCTGTTCAATGAAGCTCGCGAAGCTCGTGCCGCGGCGGAAGCTGCCAACGAAGCCAAGAGTTCCTTCCTGGCCACGATGAGTCATGAGATCCGTACGCCCATGAACGCAGTAATCGGCATGAGCGGCCTGCTTATGGACACCGAGCTCAACCAGGACCAGCGCGATTACGCCGAGACCATACGTAATTCGGGTGATGCGCTGCTGACGATCATCAATGACATTCTCGACTTCAGCAAGATCGAAGCAAACAAAATGGACGTGGAATTCCAACCCTTCGACCTGCGTGAGTGCGTAGAGTCCGCACTCGATTTAACCGCCGCCCGTGCCATTGAAAAGGGGCTCGACATCGCCTACATCATCGATGACAACGTGCCCATCGGTATTACAAGTGATGTCACACGCCTGCGCCAGATCCTCATTAACCTGCTCAGCAACGCGATTAAGTTTACTGAGAAAGGTGAGGTGGTTCTCATGGTAAAGAATGGCAAGGCGCAAAATGAGCTGTTTTTTTCGGTTCGCGACACTGGCATCGGGATTTCAGAGAAACACATAAACCGCCTGTTCCAATCCTTCTCGCAAGCCGACTCATCCACCACGCGTAAATTTGGCGGCACAGGTCTGGGGCTTGCCATTAGCAAACGCCTTGCCGAAATGCTGGGTGGCGAAATGCACGTGGAAAGTGGAGGGATCGGTCAAGGTTCTACCTTCATCTTCTCGATCAAAGCCGAGCCTGCCAAAATTCCCGAGCGCAGGACAGAACGCGATATCAAAGGAATCCAATCGATCCTACACGATAAGCGGGTCCTGATTGTGGATGACAACGCAACGAACCGCCGCATCCTCATGCTTCAGACCGAAAAATGGGGCATGCATCCGCGTGAGACGGAACATCCGCGTGAAGCATTGGGATGGCTGAAGAGCGGCGAACCCTTCGAACTCGCCATTCTTGATCTGCAAATGCCCGAGATGGACGGTATCATGCTCACCCGCGAGATCCGCAAGCTGCGAGATGAAACATCATTACCGATCATTCTATTAACCTCATTGGGCAGGCGCGAGATCGGCGCCGAGGATTTAAAATTCGTCGCCTACCTGACCAAACCTCTCAAGCCTTCGGCTCTTTACGACGCTCTGGCGGAAGTCTTCGCAAAGAATGTAATCTCCCCGAAAATTGACTCCTTTAAGCCCATGATCGACGCGGAGCTCGCCCGGAAGCATCCACTGCGAATTTTACTTGCCGAAGACAACGCGGTAAATCAAAAACTTGCTCTGCGTATTCTTCAGCAAATGGGCTACCGTGCCGATGTTGCCTCGAATGGTGTGGAGGCAGTAGAATCCGTTCAACGCCAAACCTACGATATCGTGCTTATGGATGTCCAAATGCCGGATAAGGATGGGCTGGATGCCACAAGGGAAATCCGTAAACTGACGAATGTAATCCAGCCTCATATCGTTGCCATGACTGCCAATGCTCTGGAAGGCGATCGGGAGATGTGTCTCGCAGCGGGAATGAACGACTACATTAGTAAACCCATCCGTGTCAATGAGCTGGTAGATGCGTTACTGAACGCGGAGAGCAAATAATAAATGCCTGCAATCGATAAACCGACCTTCGAAGAGCTCAAACAAATGTCGGGCGTGGATTTCATCAACGAGTTGATCGACGCCTTCCTCGAAGATGCACCGCAAATGATTCAAAGCATGCGAACTGCGCTCCAAGCGAAAGACGTAGAATCGTTTCGCCGCAATGCCCATTCCTTGAAATCCAATGCGCATACCTTCGGCGCCACCGAGCTGGGCACACTGGCGAAAGAACTGGAATTTATGGCAAAAGAAAATAATCTGGAGGTCGGGAATCGCCTTGAAATCCTGAGTGAATCCTTTGAAAAAGTCGCTGATGAGCTAAAGGGATTACGTGTATGACGAGCCGCCAGGAGCCTGGTCATTTACTGGTTGTGGACGATAATAAGGTTAACCGCATCCTTTTGTCGCGCGGTCTAGAGGCGCAGGGACATAGAGTAGAAACAGCCGAAAACGGGAAACAAGCCCTGGAAAAACTCCGTAACGATTCATTTGACCTTGTTCTGCTTGATATCGAAATGCCTGAAATGGATGGGTATCAGGTGCTCGAAATTTGCCTGCAGGATGCAGAGCTGCGCGATATTCCTATCATTATGACCTCTTCCTTGGATGAAATTGATAGTGTCGTTAAGTGTGTAGAACTGGGTGCGGAAGATTATCTTAACAAACCAGTCAATCGTACTCTGCTGCGTGCTCGGGTTAATGCAAGCCTGGAAAAGAAGCGGCTGCGCGACGAACAGCGGAAGTTGTTCCGCACTTTCGCCACGCGCGAGGTAGCAGATGAATTACTGCGGACAGGCTTTTCCCTCGGCGGGAAACATGTAGACGCGACAGTACTATTTGCAGATATTCGTTCCTATACCAGTTATGCGGAAAAAGAAGACCCTGCCGAGATCATCGAACTACTCAATAATTATTTTGCATTGATGTTTGATGCCATCACTGGTCACCATGGCACTGTCAATCAAATGGTCGGCGATGGGCTAATGGCGATCTTCGGCGCGCCAATCCCTCGTGAAGATCATCGGGAGGAATCCGTACGAGCTGCCCTCGAAATGCTAAATCTGCTTGAAGGTTTCAACCAGCAGCAGGCGTTGCTCAACAAAACCCAGATCCAGATTGGAATTGGCATTGCCACGGGCAGGGTGATTGCCGGGTATACAGGCACCCAGCACCGCGCCACGTATACTTGCATCGGCGATACCGTCAATCTCGCCAAGCGCATCGAAGATCATACCAAGGCGGTGCACCACCCAATCCTGATCGATCAATACACACGCGAGGGTCTGCCCGCCGATATTGAAGTGGAGGCACTGGGATCTGTTCTCTTCAGAGGAAAGCAACAACCCATTCAAACTTATGTGGTCAAAGGATGATGTCACACCTGCATGATTTGCTATGAAATACTAAAGCACTTCAAAAATCATGTGCGGTGCCAGTGTCTCCTCTTGAATGCCAAGAACCAGTAAAGAACAGGAGATTGCTCACCTGCATGGTTTGCCATGAAATGCTAAAGCATTTCAAAAACCACGTGCGGCGCAAGTGTCGTCGGGAAGAATACTCTCCTCGCAATGACATTTGTTTCGGGCATCTTTTCTTTTATAATTCATCCGATGAAGAGAAATTGGAAATGGGAGCGGAGTATTCCGCTCTTATTTTTGCTGGTCACCATTATTGCCTATGGTTTGCTGCTTCCGCTCACAGGCTTCTATTGGGACGACTGGCCATTTGCTTGGATGGCAAAATTTCTTGGTCCCGAGGAATTCATTCCAGCATTCGCAGGAGTCCGCCCTTTTTTGGGGCCCATCTTTTTTGTGACGACGAGCTTAATTCCCCCCGTTCCTCTCTACTGGCAGATCTTTGCTCTCGTCATTCGTTTCCTTGCTGTACTTTCAGCCTGGTTCGCGTTAAAGCAAATTTGGCCCCATCACAAGCGACAAACTTTCCTTGCATCGCTGCTCTTCTTAGTGTTTCCCGGTTATAGCCAGCACTGGGTAGCATTTACACATATCAACCAGGAATGGATTCCCTTTATTTTTTACCTGCTCTCGTTCGGCTTCACAGCCCGCGCATTACGAAGATCCCACGCGCGAAATGAAGATGCAGCCAAGGTCGAAGCACGGGAAATGGAACGGTCTTCTATTGCAAACACCGACACAATTTTGGCTCTCCTTCTGTTAGTAGCTGGCGTGTTTCCCACGGAATACTTCGTCAGTATTGAACCGATGCGCTTTCTGTTCATTTGGGTCATTATCTCAAAACAAGTCGATGGCGTAAAACAAAGACTCATAGAAGCACTAAAACGATGGTGGCCCTATTTGCTCATCTGGTTGGCAAATGCAGGCTGGCTGGCTTATTTCTATACTGTTGGAGATTATGCGTCGTATGAAGTGGAAGTCGTAAACGAACCGCTGACTGCGATCCAAATCTTTTCGATGTTTGGAGAAACTGTCTGGAAAGCGGGTTTTTACATTTGGATACAAATCCTTGTGCTGACTTCCAAGGCAATCTCCGCTCCCACGACACTAATTACGCTTGCCCTAATCATAGTCTCGTTTATTCTTATCTTCTTCTATATAAAGAAACTAAATCTAGCAGAGGGTGAAACACAGAGCTTTGCAATCCCTGCGATATTGATCGGGCTGACAGGGATTTTGCTCGGGCGCATCCCCTCCTTTGCAGCTGGTTTACCTCTTACCCTCCAAGCCAGTTTTGACCGGTTCATGATCTCGATGATGCTGGGCGGCAGTCTTTTTATGATTGGCTTGATCGAGCTCTTAATTCGAAATTACCGAATCAAGATAATTGCTCTTAGTTTACTCATTGCGTTCGGAATAGGGCAGCAATTTTTTAATGCCAATATATTCCGCAGAGATTGGACAAAACAGCAGGAAATCTACTGGCAGTTGGCATGGCGAGCGCCCGCTCTAAAGCCTGGAACCGCCCTGCTCACTCATCAACTGCCCATCGATTACGAAACCGATCTCTCTTTCACTGCCCCAATCAACTGGATGTACGCGCCGGATTATCAGCGAAGCGATCTTGTGGACATGCAGAGTGATCTGCCGTATGCACTGCTTTACACCGAGAAACGTTTGGGAGGAACAGCAATACCATCGTTGGAACGAGACACCAAAATCACCCTGCCGATTAGAAGAGTGAGTTTTCACGGCTCTACTTCGCAGGTGTTGGTGATCTACATGCCTCAAAATGGGTGTTTGCGCGTACTCGATTCGGCGCGCGCTGATGAGATCACATATGGACAGCAGTCCCATTTTTTAGTGGACGCGATCCCACTTTCTGACCTGTCAAATATCATCATCGATACAAACCAAATCGTGAAACCGCCCTTTCTATCAGAACCGGAGCATACTTGGTGTTATTATTTTGCCAAAGCCGAATTGGCCCGCCAGCAAGGAAATTGGAATCAGGTCATTGATCTGATAGATGAAGCCAGGTCGCTGGGATATGAACCGGAAGATCCGTTCGAATGGTTAACTTATATTGAAGCCCAGGCACTGACCGGAAACATGAGTATCGCGCAGGAAATATCGGAGGACGTCCTCAAACAGGACAACAAAATCCGTAAAGGTATATGCGAGGTTTGGAAACACATTCACGCATCAGCTCCTCAAGACGAAGGTGTAGCACACATTGAGCAAACATTATCTGTTTTTCAGTGCGCGCTCTAAAAAAGCGACAAACTCACGCAGGATAAATTTCATTTTATACGATGGATTGAATACAATCATAGGTTTTGTAATGAAGTGTTATATGCCTCTAATATCCTACTCCAAAACTTGACGCGCTTAATGGGATGTGCTACTATCGTCAAAACTTATATGAGCGCGCGAGGAGATGCACATGGC
>JAICRQ010000124.1 GCA_025966435.1 Anaerolineales bacterium
AATTGTATTGGCGGATACCGCGCCTTGCCTGCATGGCTCTCCCACCAATGCCCATTTACAAGCAATATTAAAATACATGGGCGGATTGGCCTTAAGCTCCACCACTCCTGAAGTATCTTCGAGGAGATTTTTGTGACACTGGCAAAACCAAACCATAAAGTTAAACTTTTACCCAAATCCCCTACCGGTATTCCGGGCATGGATGAGATCTCCGGCGGCGGCTTGCCGAAAGGCAGACCCACCCTGGTGGCGGGCGCGGCGGGCTCCGGCAAGACTCTCTTCGCCATGGAGTTTCTCGTCAATGGAGCCATCCAATACGATGAACCCGGTGTTTTTGTGGCGTTTGAGGAGAACGCAGAAGATCTCACGCAGAATGTCGCTTCGCTCGGATTTGATCTAAAGAAACTCAGCAAGCAAAAGAAGCTGATCGTGGATCACGTGCATGTGGAACGAAGTGAGATCGAAGAAACCGGGGATTATGACCTGGAAGGACTGTTCATCCGGCTGGGGCATGCCATCGACTCGATCGGCGCCAAACGGGTAGTGCTCGATACGATCGAGGTGCTCTTCTCTGCCCTTTCGAATCAGGGTATTCTACGCGCCGAGCTGCACCGTCTCTTTCGCTGGCTCAAGGACAAGGGTGTGACAGCAGTCATCACCGCCGAGCGCGGCAATGGGGCGGTGACCCGCTTTGGGCTGGAGGAATACGTTGCCGATTGCGTCATCACGCTCGATCACCGTGTGAATGAGCAAGTCTCCACACGGCGCTTGCGGATCGTCAAATATCGCGGCTCCCTGCATGGCACGAATGAGTACCCGTTCCTGATCGGCAGGCATGGCATCTCGGTTTTGCCCATCACCTCCCTCGGACTCGAACATCAGGTTTCCACGGAACGCGTATCGACAGGCATCAAAGAACTGGATGAGATGCTGGGTGGCAGAGGTTTTTACCGGGGCAGCAGCATCCTGCTCTCGGGGACGGCGGGGACCGGCAAAACCACGCTCGCTGCCGCCTTCGCGGACGAAGCCTGCCAGCGAGGCGAACGCTGTTTATATTTCGCCTTTGAAGAATCATCCAATCAGATCCTGCGGGATATGCGCTCGGTGGGCATCGACCTGGCGCCGCATATCAAGAAAGGATTGCTCCGGTTTCACGTGGCTCGTCCCAGCCAGTATGGTCTGGAAATGCACCTCGTGAGTATGTATGACATGATCCGGGAATTTAAGCCCGGCGTCGTGATTATGGACCCAATTACGGACTTTTCTCCAGTAGGCAACGCGGCGGAAATCAAATCTGCTGTGACGCGGATCATTGACTTCCTCAAATCGAACCAAATCACAGGATTATTTGTGACTATGATCTCAGGGGAAGAAGCTGCCGACAAATCGGTGGTGGGAATCTCCTCGTTGATCGATGCCTGGATCAGTTTGCGCAACCTCGAGAACAACGGCGAACGCCACCGCGGGTTGTTCATTTTGAAAGCACGCGGCATGTCACATTCGAACCAGATTCGTTCCTTCGAGCTGACCAGTGACGGCATCAAGATCGGAGAAAGGGATCTCGCTGGACATCGAACAAGGTTCAGCAAAACCTGAGAGTTTGGAATCTATCTCGCGTGTTGCTCTGTTCACGAATTAAGTAAGGAGAATGCAAGTGGAGAAATCAAAGCCACAGAAGCGATCCCGCCAACTAAAAAAGACATACCAGCTGCGGCTTTATGTTGCCGGGCAAACGCCCAAAAGCCTCGCCGCCTTCGCCAATTTAAAGAAGATCTGTGAAGAGCACATGCCGGGGCAGTACGAAATCGAAGTCATCGATCTGCTGAAAAAGCCGCAGTTGGCAAGCGGCGACCAGATCCTTGCCATCCCGACCCTTGTAAGAAAGCTACCGCAGCCAATTAAGAAAATCATCGGCGATCTCTCTAATACAGAACGCGTACTTGTTGGTCTAGATTTGCGTGAACAGAAACAGGACTAACAGGCAGATCCCGAGGAATTGAAAAGGTTACGCTATGCCGAAAAAAAACCAGGAACCGCGACCAGTCCATGATGAAGCGGATGAATTGAAAAGCCGCCTCGCTGAGACGGAAGAAACCCTGCGCGCCATCCAGCAGTATATGGTGGATGCCTTTGTGGTCAGTCGCGAGAACGGCATTCATGTGGTGACCATCAACGAAGCGGAGATTCCCTACCGTATGATGGTCGAGTCGATGAACGAGGGCGCAGTGACATTGATCCCGGATGGGACGATCTTTTACTGCAACGGGCGCTTTGGCGAGATGCTCCAAAGAGACTGCGAAAAACTGATCGGCACCCCCTTTCATAAGCTGCTCGTGCCGGAAGATCGGCGTCGATTCGAGGCGATCTTTCAGGAAGCAATACCGCAAGGCGTACGCGAAAAGTTCACCCTGCAAACATCTAAGGGAAATCGCGTGTCTGCCCAGCTATCCATTTACCCGCTTGGGACAGAAGAACTGAGCGGTATTGCCATTCTCGCCACAGACATTAGTGAGCGCATCCAGGCAGAAGAGAAGATCCGTTCGCTTGCCGCCGAGCTGACGCGGGTAGAGCAGGAAGAGCGCCAGCGTATTTCGCAGGTGCTGCACGATGACCTGCAGCAGCGCCTGTTCGCTGTCAAGGCGCAGCTCTCCTTTTTGAAGGATGGCAACCTCTCGGCAGACACCTACCGGGAACTCGACCAGATCCAGGCAACTCTCTCCGAGTCTATTGCTATTACCCGCAACCTGAGTATCGATCTCAGCCCGATTGTCCTGCAGGGCGGAGGGCTGACCGAAGCATTGACCTGGCTCGCCTTCCGCATGAAGGAACAATACAGCTTGCAGGTAGATCTGGATGCAAAGGAGGAATTGAATCAACTCGATAATCACATGCGGATGCTTCTGTTCCAGTCCATCCGCGAACTGCTCTTTAACGTGGTCAAACATGCCGGCGTTTCGCAGGCGAAAGTAACCCTGGACGATGTGAATGGACGTCCCTGTATCACCGTCAGCGATGATGGTAAAGGGTTTGACTCAGAAACAGTCCTGGGCAACCCGCAGACAGCGCATGGTTTGTTGATTATCCAAGACCGCCTGAAACTATTGGGCTGCCATATGGAGCTTGTTGCTAAGCCCGGCGAAGGTACACGTATCACCATCGAACTTCCTGACGAAAGGCAATCCAGCTGATCATGTGTTCCATCCTCCTTGTAGAAGACCATAAGATCATGGCAGAAACACTTACACGCCTCCTGCGAACCAGGGGAAATTTCAACGTTGCAGATGTCGCCGAGAGTGCTGAAGATGCTCTGGAATGGCTGTCGGATCAGGAAGCAGCTCATAAAATAGACCTCGCTCTCGTAGACGTCGTTCTACCGCGCACAAGCGGGATCGAGCTTGTTTCGATGATCCGGCAGAAATATCCAGGCTTGCCTTGCCTGATGATCTCCGGGCGGTCTAATGGGCAGTACGTTAGCCGCTCTCTCGCGGCAGGGGCGCGCGGCTATGTTCTGAAAGACGATCTTCACGATGTAATGACGGGAATCCAGCATGTATTAGAGGGCGGCACTTATTTAAGTCAGCGTCTCAACAGGGAAGAATAAACCGGAACACATTTCATTGCATGCCGAAGACCATCCAAACCAGCACGGTTGGCGGCCGAGTTTTTAATTCTCATTTCTGAGAGGTGGTATGCGATTATTGATCACTGGTATCAATGGATTGATCGGCAGCCTATTGCGAAATGCGCTGCAACAGACGCACACCGTGTACGGAATGGATCGCGAGGGGGAGTTTTCAGAACAAATTCTCTCTGCCGACATCTCTGATTACGCGCAGGTTGCGCAAGCCGTTCGACAGTTCAAGCCTCTGGATTCCATTATCCATCTGGCAGGGAACCCGAAAGTCGACGCCAGTTGGGAGTCTGTCCTGAAGGCAAACATCATTGGTACGCGGAACATCTTCGAAGCGGCGCGTGAATTCCAGGTGCCGCAGGTGGTCTATGCCAGTTCCAATCATGTCACGGGGGCATATCATGGATTCGAGCCAAGTCTATATAAATACACCGAGCCGGGTCCGCCGATGATCTCGCCCGAGGATCCCATCCGCCCCGATAGCGATTATGGCTTGAGTAAAGCCTTCGGGGAAGCAGTGGCACGCTATTATTTTGACCGCTGGGGAGTCCGGGCGATCTGCCTGCGCATCGGTGCGGTGCTGGAAGACGATGACCCCACCAAACAATCGCAAAATCGCAGGATCTGGCTCAGCCATCGCGACCTGGTGCAGTTAGTAGAGAAGAGTCTTAGCGCGGACGTCACGTTTGGTATCTACTACGGGACTTCGAATAACAAGGACGCCTTCTGGGATATTTCCAATGCCCGCGCCGACCTGGGCTTTGAACCTGTCGATGACGGCTCGGCTCGCTGACGGTAAAATCCAATTAGAAAAATGGAACCAGTAACATCCATACTTTGGCGCGGCTTATTTTTGGTGGGCTATGAATCCTGCCGGTTGCTTTCGGCAGGCGAGGAATGGCAGCTGGAGGGGACGGCTGTCTTTTCTCATGAACAACGTCCCTGCCGTTTGAATTATCACATCGTATGTGACGGAGCGTGGCGCACCCGTTCCACACAGGTAGAGGGCTGGCTGGGCGGTGAGTCTATTGACCTTCAAATTAAGACGGATTTGGATGGACACTGGTGGATGAGCGATGTCGAGCAGCCTCAGGTAGCAGGCTGTATTGACATAGACTTGAATTTCAGCCCATCGACGAATCTGCTTCCCATCCGGCGCCTGGGACTCGCGGTGGGGGAAGCCGGTGAGGTGAATGCAGCCTGGCTGCGATTTCCAAGCTTCAAGCTGGAACGGCTCTCTCAGCAATACCGCCGCCCGGATGAGAACATATACCGCTACGAAAGCGCGGGCGGTCAATTTGTGGCGGAACTCAAGGTGAATTCCTTTGGCTTTGTAATTGAGTATCCAAACCTGTGGCAGACAGAGGCTTCTTCTGAATAAATGAAAAAAGTAATCTCCACCGACCTGACAACTGCCAATATCGCAAAAGTGATGGATGTGCTGGCGGAGACCGCGATGCAATTGGAAGGTTTGACCACGACTCTCTCAGAGGAGCAGCTTCGCCAGCCGCTCGGGGAGGGCGAGCGCTCCTTTACAGAAGACCTGGCACATCTGATTCATAGTGAAGCGCGGACATCGGAAGCGATCTACCTGGCACTACTGCTGGAAGAACCGCTCATCCCGGATGTGCACTCTGAACGACAATGGGGCAAGCTGCTACGCTACGATTTATTATCTTGTCCTGACCTCCTTATCTATTTCAAGCTCCGCCGTCTCGTCCTTTTACGCGTGCTTGCTTCGCTAACCGAGGAACAATGGGCGCGACCCATTCGCGAAGAGGGGAAGAAGCGCAAAGAGTCCGTTTACTGGCAGGCACGCGCCCTGGCTATGCATGAGCTGGACCATCTGAATGACCTGCAAAATAAACTTAAGCGTAGGGTGGGTTGATAACCCGCCAAATTTTTCATGATTCACCGCAAACAGGAGCAAGTAAAGGGGAAGGAGCCAACATGACATTTCCCTATTCCGAGCAAAATACCCAATCCCGCCGCCGGCTTGAGACGCTGGTGCGCGGACTTTCCGAGGAGGACTTCGCCTGCTCTACAGACTACGGCTGGACGGTTTCCGCCCTCCTGGTGCATCTCGCGTTCTGGGATTATCGTATGTCCGCTATTCTGCGCCGCTGGCAGGAGGAAGGCTTTGATCCGTCCCCCATTGATATGATGGTCGTGAACGATGCCCTCAAGATGATCTGTCATTCCCTTGCGCCGCGCGCGGCTGCCGAGCTTGCACTCTCTGCCGCCGAGAAGATCGATAGAGAATTGGAAACTCTCACCAGGGAACAGGCAAAAAAGATAGAGGAACATGCCGCCACTACCGACACCCAGTTCCGCATGAATCGCTCCCTGCATCGCGATGGTCATCTTAATGACATCGAGGCGCTGCTCAAGTAGATTCTGGTAGCCTGAATACCCAGAAGGATAACAGTTTCGTAATGCTCCAGTCCTTACAGGGTCTTCAATTTTGCAGTATCATTCCAACCAGCTCGAAAAATGAGCGAAACTATTGGAATCATATCTTGTAAAGGTAATCAACAGATCGAGGAACCATCTATGACAAACATTCTTTGCATCGGAGCTGGTTATGTGGGCGGGTCTACAATGCCCGTCTTTGCCAGCCATTGTCCTGAAGACCGATTCGTAATTGTGGATATCAACCCGGCGCGCATCGCTGCGTGGCAGTCCGACCAGCTTCCCATTTATGAGCCCGGGCTGGAGGAGATCGTGCAGCAGACGCGGGGAAAGAATCTTTTCTTTTCGACCGAGGTCAACCGTCACATTGCCGAGGCGGACATCATCTTCGTCAGCGTCAACACGCCCACCAAGACCTTTGGTCATGGCGCGGGTCGGGCAGCGGACCTGCAATTCTGGGAAAAGACCGCGCGCCAGATCGTGGAAAACTCCACCTCTTCAAAAATCGTGGTCGAGAAGAGCACCCTGCCGGTTCGGACCGCAGAAGCCATGGAGAGGATTCTTAACTCCAACGGGAAAGGACTCTTTTTTGATGTTCTATCCAACCCGGAATTCCTGGCAGAAGGCACAGCCATCCGGGATATGCAAAACCCCGACCGGGTCCTCGTTGGCGGGCGCGAGACACCGTCTGGACGAAAAGCCGTTGAGAAGCTGGTTGAGCTGTATGCGCGCTGGGTGCCGCGCGAGCGGATCATCACAACCAATCTGTGGTCGAGCGAGCTTTCGAAACTGGTCGCGAATGCATTTCTGGCGCAGCGCATCTCTTCGATCAATTCCATCTCTGCCGTGTGTGAAAAAACGGAAGCGGATGTCAGTGAAGTGGCAAATGCTATCGGGCGCGATGCACGTATTGGTTCTCGTTTCCTGCAGGCAAGCGTAGGGTTTGGCGGGTCGTGTTTCAAGAAGGACATTCTGAACCTTGTCTATTTATGCGAGCATTACGGGTTGCCAGAAGTTGCCCGTTACTGGGAGCAGGTCGTGCTCATGAACGAGTATCAGGAGGCGCGCTTTGCATCCAATATGGTGGCGTCCATGTTCAACACGGTGGCAGGGAAACGCATTGCCCTGTTTGGAGCCGCCTTTAAAGCACACACCAGCGACACGCGCGAATCACCTGCTCTCGCCGTCTGCCGCGCGTTGCTGGAAGAACGAGCGGAGATCGTCATCACAGATCCCTATGCGCTGGACAATGCCTGCGAGGACCTCAAGGACCTGGGTGGGCGCATCACATATGAAATTGATCCGTATGCGGCTGCTAAAAATGCCCATGCGATTGCTATTCTCACGGAATGGCCGCAATACGCGCAACTGGATTATGAACGGATTTATCAGTCCATGACCAAACCCGCCTTTCTCTTCGATGGGCGGAATCTTCTCAACCACAAAAAACTATATGAGCTGGGATTCAACGTTTATGCCATTGGCAAACCTGCGCTCACACGATTAGTCAACCAGGGAATAGTAGCAGCCTGAGTTCTCCGGTGCTACCCAATGCAAGGCTTATAAACCCGGAAGGTATCCCCTTCCGGGATTTATTTTCTGTTGAGGGAAAATTCATTTATTTTTAATCAATGATGGGGATTTGACGCTTAACAGATGTAAATAGATACAGCAAAAGTACCTGACTGACGCAGAATGAAGATACTTCCAGCATTTCTGTTTTGAGGTATGATTACCAAACCCCAGATCATCCAGATTTGTGTCTAACCTACGCCGCCGTGCTGGCGGCGTTTTGTCGGCAATTCTATGCCGCTTTAAAAACAACACTGGGCTACCGCTGGAAATAAGATTGCTGTATGGAGCAGCTGCTTTACCTGTAGGAAGGAATACATGTCTCGTAATCGAATCATACTTGTTACGGCTGGGATTATGCTCAGCCTGTTTTTAGCCTCGATGGAATCCACAGTCGTGGCGACGGCTATGCCTACGATCGTCGGTCAACTGGGTGGACTGGAACATTACTCATGGGTCTTTTCCGCGTTTATGCTCGCCTCCACAACTGCCGTCCCCCTTTACGGCAAGCTCTCCGATATCTATGGACGCCGCAAGCTTTATGCCTCCGCCATGGCGCTGTTCCTGATCGGCTCCGTCTGGTGCGGAGCGGCAACCAGTATGACTTCCTTGATCTTTGCGCGTGCGCTGCAGGGGATCGGTGCAGGCGGCATCATGCCGCTGGCGTTCATCCTGATCGGGGAGATGTTCACACTCGAGCAGCGCGCCAAGATGCAGGGGTTGTTCTCCGGCGTCTGGGGCGTCTCGTCCGTTATCGGACCGCTCCTGGGCGGTTTCCTTGTGGACCAGCTTAGCTGGCGCTGGATCTTCTATATCAACATTATCCCAGGCTTGCTCGCCGCGGCGCTGGTCGCGTTTGCCTGGCGCGATGCTCACGCGCATGGTCAGGACCGGCCTGCGGTGGATTACGCGGGCGCAGTGCTTTTAACGGTCAGTGTAGTCACGCTTCTGCTTGGGCTGATGGGCACCGGCACTTCCAGCTGGATTCTGATCTCGGTTGCGGTGGTGCTGTGCCTCCTGCTGCTGTGGGTGGAGCGCCGCGCCGCGGACCCCGTCCTGCCCCTTCC
>JAICRQ010000133.1 GCA_025966435.1 Anaerolineales bacterium
GAGGCGAATTTTTGAAATGGCTCAAGGTAGAGGTCGAGCAGCTCGTCCATTTCCGGTGTAAAGGAATAATCCTCCAGATCAAGCGCCATTTCTATACTGACGAAAAAGGTGCGCAACGATGTGAACGGATGGGTCACGCTGGCGTCACCCCAATCGAAAAACGTGATCCGTCCATCCTTAACCAAGACATTGCCATCATGGAAGTCCCCGTGGTTGAGCGATTCGGGGATGCCATAATCAGCTAATTTCACACAAATTTGCTCGAAGCGCGAGGTCTTATCCTTCATCTCTCCCCATTCGATGGAGGTGAGTCCTTTTTCCTGATCGATCATCAAGCTTTCCTCATCCGCCAGTAATTGGGTAAAGAGCGCAGGCAGCACGCTGAGACGGTGGTCCGGGAGGCGCAGGGAAAGCAATTCGGTAACATGGTCTGCCAGCCCGATCTGTACCTCGGCGTAACGGGCGATGACTGGCTTCCACGGCGCGATGTCCTTGTTCGGGCGGATGGAGGCGCGCAGCTGCTCGCCGCCGTCACGCATCAGCATCCAGCCGCGGCTCGCGTCGACCGCTGCAAATTCGGGCATGGAATCCGGGAACCATCGAGCCAGGGACTGTGTCAGCGCGGCTTCGTAAATCGTCTCCGGCGCCGTGGCTTTGAAGAACAATTTACCCTGATCTGTTGGAATGTGCAGCACGGTAGACCATGCGTACATATGCGGCTGTTCGATCTCACCCGTAATGTGGATATTCTGACGCTCTGCCTGGGTGTGAATCCAGTCCGTCACCTGTTTGCGCCAATTGGGGTCCTGCCAGATCAGTTGCGATGTATTTGACATAGGATGACTCTTTATGGATGGATTTTTAAGGCAGTTGCTCTTAACGGTTTTCAGTGAATTCTGCCTCTTAAGCAGGTTACTTGTTGGAGATCAACAAAGCTACCCGATATGCAGACGCCTCGATCGGTGTAGACGGACTTGTTGGGTAGGGAGTGACACCGGCAAGTTGGATAACATAGTCTCCCACCTCGGTGCGGTTCGTAATCCCCTCGAATTGAACGTTGGGCGAACGTCCATCAAGGTCGGTGAAGGTTTGCAGGGTGAACTCGTTGGGTGCCTCATCCCCCTGCTGAACCGACAGCGAAACCGTCACCGGTCCGCTGGCTGCACATTCGACATCACTCGGACAGCGGTCATCGCTTACGATGGAATGGAACGTGACCGTCAGGTCGGTTCCCGTCACCGCAGCGGATTGACCTGGAGCCAGAGTAACCTCTGTATTCAGCCCAGCAGTCCCAGGCGATGGCGCTGTGGTCCCAGCAGACTGGCATGCAGTCAGTATGCAAATCATGAACAGAGATAAGGAAATAAATTGTGTCTTCATGGCTGTTTTGAAAGATTATAGCATTACTAATTTCTTACCAGATTCCTATCTTGATTTTCTTGACACAAAATATTCACCATGTTATCCTTGCGGTTGTAGGATACCAGTAGTTTGCTTTGGAAGTACCAGGTTGGCTCACGGATCGTCCGTGAGCCGCTTTGTTTTACGCCGTTGAGGCGCTCCGATGCAATACCCAATGAGTACCCTCCAAATATTTTTCTTGCCACAGGAGGCAAACATGTCGGAACGTATCAACGGTACAGTCAAATGGTTCAATGGAACGAAGGGCTACGGCTTTCTCGCTCGCGAAGGCGGCGCGGATGTCTTTGTGCACTTCTCCGCGATCCAGGGCGAAGGCTTCAAGAACCTGCAGGAAGGCCAGAAGGTCGAGTTCACTGTCGAACAGGGCCCCAAGGGTCTGCAGGCTAGCAACGTCGTCGTCGTCAACTAATTGGCTGACTAGATGATCAAAACATCCCCGAGACTATGGTCTCGGGGATGTTTGTTTTATGAACCTGTCGGAAATCTCGTCTTCCCGGCTTCACGATGGGCTATTGCTGCACGACCTTGACGCGGCTGATCTTGTGCCCTTCCTCTGCAATCTTCATCCTGAGTCCGCGCATTGTATGGATATACATGGCCAGCTCATGGACGGTGTCGTAAGCCAATCTCTCATTTAGGACATTTCCTTGGATATCGAAACCAGAGTGATTAAAGACGACCGTGTTTGCCTGCTGCAGAGCAAAACCATGCTTGTGGAGAAGGTCCCAGGCGCGAGCGAGATCGGCAGAATTCTCAAAATCTGCAGGGTAGAATCGAACCTGATTGAAAAAGAGGCCTTCCACATTCAAATGGTAAAGCTTATTCTTCCACTCTTTCTCCAGATCCACGTTTTCCCAGGGCGCCGGGGGTGCGGCAAGAGCGCTTGCCGCCGGAAATGAGGCAACCAGCAATGCCAGGATCAGTGCGGCGACAAACAGCTTGGAATAGAAAAGACCCCCACGCTGGTCATGCAAAGCTAACGTATTAAATCTTTTTGTTTTCATAGGTGTACTCCTTTATTAAAATGATGAATGAAGTTTTTAAGTCTACGGGCTGTGAGATACCTGTATGACTTTCCTTAAGCGCAAATTGTTCCCAGCGCACCCTACGACTCCTCTACGAATAGAAGTCCTATGCAAAAACCCCGAGGCGTGAGCCTCGGGGTTTTGATTTAGCATTCGGCATCCTATAAGTGGCTAGCCGTGCCTGCCCATGAACTTTTCCATGCGATGCAGGGCTTCCTCAATCTTGCTGTATTCGGTGGCGTAACAGGCTCGCACAAACCCCTCTCCGCCGGGCCCAAACGCATTACCTGGCACCACCGCTACATGCTCTTCGAGCAGCAGTTTCTCGGCGAAAGTTTCATCGTCCATGCCGGAGGCCCGGATGTTGGGGAACGCATAGAACGCGCCGCGCGGCTCAAAGGTCCGCAGACCGAGGCGGTTGAGTCCAGACACCAGGAGTCGGCGACGGCGGTCGTACTCAGTTACCATTTCCTCCACGTAGGGGTCGCCGATTTTCAAGGCTTCGAGGGCGGCATCCTGCGCGGTCGTCGGCGCGGACATAATTGTGTACTGGTGGATGCGGACAAGTCCCTGAATGATGTCGGCAGGTCCGCAGGCATACCCGATGCGCCAGCCGGTCATCGCGTAATCTTTGGAGAATCCGCCCAGCAGAACGGTGCGATGTTTGATGCTTTCATCCAGAGCCGGGAAGCAGACGTGTTCAAAATCATAAACCAAGCGGTCATAGATTTCATCGGAGACAACGAGCAAATCATGTTCCTCGGCGATTTTTGCGATTTCGAGCATTACTTCGCGGGTTGCCACGGCGCCAGTAGGATTCGAGGGATACCCGATAAAAATGACCCTGGTGCGCGGGGTGATCGCCTTGCGGATATCGGCCGGGTCCACCATAAAATTGTTTTCTTCGCGTGCCACCACTTCCACGGGGATGCCGTTTGCCATAATCACTTCCGCCTGATACGAAACAAAGCAGGGCGTGGGAATAATGACTTCATCGCCCGGGTCCAGAAGGGCGGTAAATGTGAGGTAAAGCGCCTCCGAAACACCTACGGTGGCGATGATCTCGTTTGTAGGATCATACCGGACGTTGTATAAGCGCATAAGATTGTCGGAAATTGCCTGGCGCAATTCCAGTTTCCCCCAGTTCGATGTGTAGTGCGTCTCGCCACTTTGCAGGGAGCGGATGCCTGCTTCCAGAATCGGCTTGGGCGTGGTGAAATCCGGCTCACCAATGCCAAGCGAGATCACATCTTTCATCGTCGCGGCAATGTCAAAAAATTTTCGGATTCCCGAAGGCTTGAGTCCGGCGACTCGTTTCGACAAACGTTGTACATTGGTCACTTCCTGCATTGCGCCTCCTAAATAGGTTGGATATGCCACTCATCGGGGACTTCCCGATAGGTGAGATCAAACGCCTGCCCGTCGGCGGTCTTGACGCGGAAACCTTTTTCGCCGGGACCGCGCCAGCGCGAGACGATCTCTGCAATCTCGTAGCGCACACCCTGCCAGGTGAGAGAAAGCGGACGTTCCGCGTACTCTGCATCGGAACGACATTCAACAGTATCCATCACGTTACGTTAACTTCGCTATTGTCGCCCACGTTCAGCTGCATTACCGCACCGTCGCCTCTGCCATGGACTTTGGCTTTTACGCCGATCAGGGATCGAATCAAAGTGGCATCCTGAATCTCGCAATTCGCTTCGAGGATACTGTCCTCGATTTTACTGTTGACGACCTTACTGTTTGCGCCAATGGACGCGTAAGGGCCAATGACGGAGTTCTGAACGTCAGCCGTGGGGTGAATGAAGGAGGGAGCAATAATTTCAACGCCGTTCACCGACTCGTTTTTGGTCTTATTCGCCTTGTCTTCCAGCAATGCTTTATTGGTTTCCAGGGTGGCATCGATCGTCCCCGTATCCAGCCAGCTTTCGCTGTTCTGCGTGCGGATCTTTGCACCCTTTTCGATCATCAGGGAGATCGTGTGTGTTAGAAAAAATTCCCCTTTAAAGGTGAGATTGCGTTCTATTTGTTCTTCGATCGCCGCCAGCAGCGTTTCTCCACTCTTGAAATAGTAGCAGCCGACAACGACGAGGTTATTCTCGATGGTTTCAGGCTTTTCAATAAAGCGCGTGACCCAGCCTTCTTCATCCAATTCTGCCACGCCAAAGCGCCGCGGGTCAGGCATTGGCATCACCCAGGCAACTGCGTCTGCTTCCTCCTGGGAAAGGAAGGAGAAGTCTGTTTCCAGGAGTGTATCGGAGAAGCACATGATCATGGGTCCGTGCATAAATTCACGCGCCAGCCAGAGCGCGTGAGATTGTCCTTTCATCTCATTCTGCACGACGAAGTGAGCCTTCATGCCGGGATAGTTCTCCTGAATGAAGGGGGGTACCTGTAACTCCCCGAGATACGGTCCGACGATAAACACAAATTCGACATTGTCGGGGTCCGGTACGCTGTGGAACATATCCAATAAATGCTCGAGGGATGTCTTGCCTGCCACGCTGACGAGCGGCTTGGGCTTGCTCCAGGTATGCGGACGCATGCGCGTCCCCCAGCCAGCCATCGGAATAAAAATTTTCAAGGTTTCGCTCATAGTGTAATTTTACCTCGTGAAGGAATGATATTACAGGACGAGGGATTGCCCTGAAAGGTACAATCCCTCGTTTCCACTAGGAGTGCCCGAGTACCGGATGAGGTGTATACGATTCTTCGAGCCGTCTGATCTCCTCTTCTGACAGCTGGATCTCCAGCGCCGCAATGGCTTGATCGAGGTGATCCATTTTGGTTGCGCCGATAATGGGGGAGGTGACGTAGGGTTTGCTCAATATCCATGCCAGCGCGATCTGCGAGCTGGTCACACCGCGCTCGTTCGCGACATCCGCTGCACATTCGGCGACGGCGAAATCCTCGTCGCGGAAATACAGGCTGTTCCCAAACGGGTCACTGTTCGCACGGGCGGTCTCTCCGCCTCCGCCGCGTTTGCGGTTTCCTGCGAGGAAGCCGCGTGCTAATGGACTCCACGGGATAAGCCCAATGCCCTGATCGATACAAAGAGGAATCATCTCGCGTTCCTCCTCACGGTAGACCAGGTTGTAGTGGTTCTGCATCGAGACGAACTTTGCCCAGCCACGCGTTTCCGAGATATGCAGCGACCTGGCAAACTGCCAGGCGAACATGGACGAGGCGCCGATGTAGCGCGCTTTGCCGGCGCGCACCACGTCGTTCAATGCCTCGAGCGTTTCTTCGATGGGTGTTTCATAATCCCAGCGATGGATCTGGTACAGGTCTACGTAGTCCATTTGCATGCGCTGGAGAGACTTGTCAATGGAATCGAGGATGTGCTTTCTCGAAAGTCCGCGGTCGTTGACGTCATCGCTCATTTGCCCGTTGACTTTCGTGGCGAGGATGATGTTTTCCCGTTTTACGCCGAGGTCTTTGAATAACCTGCCCGTGATGCGCTCGCTTTCGCCCGTGGAGTACACATCGGCGGTATCAAAGAAGTTAATCCCTGCATCTAATGCACGTTTGATAAATGGCTTGGCTTCGTCACCTTCCAGCACCCAGGCGCGCCACTCCTTAGAGCCGTAGCTCATCATGCCCAGGCACAAGCGCGAGACTTTCATTCCCGTTTTGCCGAGATTTACATATTGCATCGTTTCTCCTTAAGCAAATAACCTCTATGCTCTCTTCGCCGTCCCCGGCGAAGGATTTTCGGTAAGCCACTCATTTATATCTGTAATTTCAATTGCCGATTCTCTCCCATAATCATAATACCCTGCGCTTGAATACATATAGTCAGCTCGGTCTTCAACAAGTTTCCAATCTTTTGCTACAGGATTCTGATGAATATATTCGATTTTCTGTTGCAAGAAATCCAGGGAATAAATATTCTTTGCCTGAATATCCTGCCAAATACTGTGCTTGTGTCTTCGATCGCGTCTCTTTTGCTGAAAGATATTGAGTAAATCCTTTTGACTTTGTTCTCGTAGCTTCTTTAGTATCCCATGTGAGGTAAAGGAACCAAACTGCTGAATGATTTCAGCAATCGTTCCAGTTACAGGTTTTAGGATTGCGTGAAGATGAGATGGCATAACAACATAGGCAAAGACCAGAATCCGATTCTGTTGTTGCATCCACGCCAAAGAGTTAAGCGGAATAAGAGCATACTCCTGGGTGATGAATAAGTGTTTCCATTCTATGAGCGATGCTGTAATGAAAAACAAATGTGACGGATCGTGAAAGGAGGGGAAGGTCATGATTAACCTCTAGGCTCCCTTCGCCGAGGACAGCGAAGGATTTACGAGTTAAGCGCCGCCGGGGACGGCGGCTGGAGCATCTATAAATCTTAAAGTTTTGCTCTCATTTCGCCAATGACTTCTTCCATTAAATCTACAGCCTCTTTCAGCGTTTGCGCATCAAATGCGAACTTTGCACCGGCTGTGGCAAACAACTGTGGCAAGGGCACAGTCGCGCCGAGAGCGAGCGCTTTGCGGTAATCTGCAACCGCTTTGCGCTGATCTTTGAGAGAGTTTGCCCAGACCTGTACCGCGCCTAATAGTGCAAGCCCGTATTCAATGTAATAAAAAGGACTGTCAAAGATATGGGACTGGCGATGCCAGTAGGTTTTTTTCGCATCCTCCCATCCGGAGTAATCAATACCGGGCCTAAATCGATCCCACAGTTCAGCCCATTTCTCCTCACATTTCGACGCATCCAATCCCTCCTCAGGATGTTCATAGATCCAATGCTGGAACGCATCCACCAGCGCCATGTAGGGCCAGAAGGTGATGCAGCCTTCGAGAAGCTCGATCATGGCGCGCGCTGCTTCACTCTCGGTATAAAAGCCTCCACATTCTTTTGTCTTGTAAGGAGAGGCAATGAGTTCCATGCCGATCGATGCAACCTCTGCAAACTCGGCGGGCAGGTAGATTTCGCCGCGCTGGTAGAAATGGACATGCGCACGCTCGAACTCATGGAAGGCATGCCCGCCTTCATGTAGAATCGTTTGCACATCCTCCGAAGTGTTCATGTTATTCATAAAAACAAAGGGACGGTGCGCCACGTGCAATCCCAGGCTATAGGCACCGGGTCCCTTGTTCTTGCGGCTTTCGAGATCAAGCAAACCTTCATCGATCATGATCTGGAAATATTCCCCAAATTTCGGATCGACCTGTTCAAAGATGGCGCGGGATTTCGATTTAAGTTCATCGATCGTTTCGTAGGGTCGCACCGGGGTCGAAGCCAACGGATCGACATCAACGTCCCAGGGACGGACGGTATCAATTCCCAGGCGCTGCCGGCGTCTCTCATAGGCACGCTGCGCAGCCGGGACAATCACCTCCTCGATCGCGGCGTGAAACGATTTACAATCTTCCGGCGAATAATCGAAACGGAATTTCTGTTTCCACATGTATGCTCGATAGTCGGGCATGCCTGCATTCTCGGCGATCTTCAGGCGTACGGGCATAAAGTTTTCCCACAAGTCATTGAGATTCTGCCGTTCCTGCATCAGCCGGGCATGTGTCGCCTCCCAGGCGCGCTGCCGGACAGACCGGTCTGTTTCATACAAGAGGCCGCGCATTTGCCAGAAGGTTCGTTCTGCCCCGTCCCATAGGACGGTAAGCGAACCGATGAGCTTGTTATACTCGGTCACCAGCTTCTGTTCTTCCGCTAACAGCGGCAGATTTTCTTCTGTAAAAATCTCTGCCTCGGCGCGCATCCGGCGCAGTGCCGTCTCAAAGCTTTCTGGCGAAAGGCCGCTGGCAACGAGCTTGTCCTTCAATTTTTGTTCCGCGATCTTGATGGCAGGTTGTGTATTTTCGATATATGCATTAAATGATTCTTCGACCGCC
>JAICRQ010000354.1 GCA_025966435.1 Anaerolineales bacterium
CAATAGAACCGCGCCGACGATCGCCATCAGCGCCGCGAAGATACTCGTGTAACTGATTCCCAGCGAGGCGATCTTGGGCTGGTCCGGGCGGAAGAAATCAATGATGACACGTCCAATGCCAGACAGCACGAGCCAACCTGCGAAAATCGTGCCGGGTTTAACCTTGTAGCGGCGCGCGATCCACAACAACAAGCCAGCAGAGGCAAAATTCCATAACATCTCATAGGCACAGGTCGGGTGGAAGCGGGTTGATTCCACGGGGTATAGATTCAAATCCTGGTATTGAGGCAGGCGGTGTTCGGCGGAGATCGGAATCCCCCATGGAAGCGTCGTTGGCGGTCCGTAGAGCTCCTGGTTGATGAAGTTCGCCAGCCGCCCGATGCCCTGCCCCACCAGCGCCCCGGGACCGGCAGCATCCAGAAAGAGCCAGGGGTCAAGATGATTCCGCCGGAGATAAAACAAGAGAGCCAGCGCCCCAAACAGGAAACCGCCAAAGATATGCAAGCCTCCTTCCCACACGCGTAGGATACTCGCAGGGTTCTCGAGATACGTTCGGTTACCGCCCAGGATCGCGTTCAGGACATACCAGAGCCGCGCGCCGATGATGCCAGCCGGTAGGGCCCAGATGAGAGCATCCCAAATCCGGTCGCCCCTCTCGCCGCGGCGCTTAAGCTCACGCTCCACGATCAGGGAACCAGCGATCACCCCAAGCATTACGATCACGCCGTACCAGCGTAACGAGAAATTCCCAATTGTGAAAATCACAGGATCGATCATGTACACCTCAAGAGAAAATTTCACAGATTATACCGCCCCATCGATATACTCCGCATTTGCACTCTGGCTCAAACCTGGAAAAACAATATTAAACATTTGTTATTTTTATCACATTCAACTTGTGAAAAAATGCACATTATGATATAGTGGGACTGCTTAGGAGAATGGCTCCAAGCCTGGTTTTTCAAACAGGAGACGTATGGATCCCGTAACACTTTCAAGATTACAGTTCGGTCTGACGACCGTCTATCACTTTTTATTCGTTCCCCTCACCCTCGGGTTAGGCTGGTTTGTGGCGTACATGCAGACGCGCTACTACCAGACCCGCGATGAGTCATGGCGCAAGATGGCGAAATTCTGGGGGAAGCTGTTCCTCATCAATTTTGCGATTGGCGTCGTCACCGGTATCGTGCAGGAATTTCAGTTCGGCATGAATTGGTCGGAATACTCTCGCTACGTGGGCGACATTTTCGGCGCCCCGCTGGCAATCGAGGCGCTGATGGCGTTCTTCCTGGAATCGACGTTCCTCGGAATCTGGATCTTCGGCGAAGGACGCGTGCCGGAGAAGGTCCATCTCGCGTCGATCTGGGTTGTGGCGATTGCCTCGAACTTTTCCGCCTTGTGGATTTTGCTCGCCAATGGATGGATGCAGCACCCGGTCGGCTACGTGATTAACGAGGTGACCGGTCGCGCCGAACTGGTCGATTTCTTCGCTCTGATCACCAACCCGAAGGGCTGGCTGTTCTTCTGGCACACAATTGCCGCGGGTCTGGCGACCGCCAGTTTCCTGATCCTGGGCGTCAGCGCGTATCACCTAGTCCGCAAACAATATCTGGAGGTCTTCAAGCCCTCCTTTCAGATGGCGGCGCTGGTCGGGTTGATCGCCAGCGTGCTCGTCTTCCTCGGCGGGCATACCAACGGGCAGTACATGTACGAGACCCAGCCCATGAAGTTCGCCGCCATCGAAGCGCACTGGGAGACATCGGAACCGGCTTCGTTCTCCATCCTCACGATCGGCGACCTGACCGGCAAACGTGAGATTTGGTCGATCCGCGTGCCGCGCGTGTTGAGTCTGCTTGCCTGCAACAACTTCGACTGTGAAGTGCGCGGTGTAAACGACATCCAGGAGGAATATGAAGCCAGATACGGACCCCGAGATTACATTCCGCTAATCGTAGTCACCTACTGGGCGTTCCGCATGATGATGACGCTCGGTTTCCTGATGATGGCGTTATCGTTTTTCTTCCTGCTCGCCACGCGCAAATCCTTTGAAAACGCAAAATGGATGAAGTGGGTGCCCTGGGTCATTGCGCTGCCTTACATCGCCAACTCGAGCGGTTGGATTCTGACAGAGATGGGTCGCCAGCCCTGGATTGTGCAGGGATTGCTCACAGTGGAAGCAGGCATATCCCCAAATCTCACTACGCTAGACCTATTGATCTCACTGATTGGGTATACAGTGGTCTATGGTTCTTTGGGGGTTGCCATGGCGTACCTGATGAAGAAATACGCCATTGCAGGACCAGATGCCGCTCTTCACGAATCGGTGGATGAGGAACCCGAGAGTGGAGGCGTGGGTGAACTGCTTCCGATCGGTGCGCAAGACTAAAACGGAAAGAGGTTTGAGATGTCTTACGAATTTCTCCAAATCCTTTGGTTTATCCTGATCGCCGTTTTGTGGATCGGCTTTTTCTTCCTGGAAGGGTTCGACTTCGGGGTGGGAATGCTCCTGCCCTTTCTCGGCAAAAAGGATACAGAACGCCGCGCGATCATCAACACGATCGGCTCAGTCTGGGACGGTAACGAGGTCTGGCTGCTCACGGCGGGCGGCGCAATGTTCGCCGCGTTCCCTCACTGGTATGCTACGATGTTCAGCGGCTTTTATCTCGCTCTGTTCCTGCTTGTGATCGGCTTGATCCTGCGCGGTATTTCGTTCGAGTACCGCTCGAAAGACTCGAATCCCGCCTGGCGCAGGCGTTTCGACCGGATGATCGCGATCGGGTCCTTCCTCCCCTCCTTCTTACTGGGCACAGCCTTTGCCAACCTGGCGCAGGGCGTCCCCATCGACGAAAACATGATCTATACCGGTAACCTGTTCACGCTGCTGAATCCGTTCGGTCTAATTGGCGGCGTGACAATGGTCTCAGTCTTCCTGCTGCATGGCGCAAACTTCCTGACCCTGAAGCTGGACGGAGAATTACGCGACCGCGCTCGTGAAGTATCCAAAAAGCTTTACATTGTCGCGGCAATCGCCGTCGTCCTTCTCGCCGTTACCACCTATATCTACACAGATATTTCCACCAAGATTGGCATTAACCCAGGTATTATGCCGATTGCCTCGGTAGCCGTTTTGCTGGTGACGATCCTTTTCATCAATCGTAAGATGGAAGGCTGGGCATTTATCTCAACGGGCATACACATCATATTGACCCAGATCGCGTTCTTTACCCTGATGTTCCCGCGCGTCATGATTTCCAGCACGAATCCGGCGTACAATCTCACGATCTACAATGCTTCCTCGTCGCAGTACACACTGACTGTAATGTCAATCATCGCCCTGATCTTCGTCCCGATCGTGCTCATCTACCAGGGCTGGACGTACTACATGTTCCGCAAACGCATCACCGCCGAGAAGCAAAGCCTGGTCTACTAAGACAACCTGATCTATATGTCTGGTTAATGGTAAGGTTGGAGTCCTGTCAGCATCTTCAACCTTCCAATCATTTAACTGAAATAAGCTTTTAGTGATATATAACTTTGTTTGCAAGTCTTCTTCCTTGCTGCCTGACCCTTAATCATGCACCGTCGGCTTTTATCTCTTACACGCGACTCTCGCTCTGCCCTGCTGATCACGATCCTCTCCGGATTCTTGATCGGACTCCTGACCATCGGTCAAGCCTATCTGCTCAGCCTGACGGTCAACGGAGTTCATTTGGAAGGTCGGACTCTAGTAGACGTCGCGCCCTGGCTGCGGCTGCTCCTCCTTGTTATTGCCGGGCGCGCTTTGCTCACATGGGTCAATGAGGTCAGCGCAAACGCGGTCGCGGTCAGGATCAAGACCGATCTGCGCGAGCGGCTCTTCAAACACATCCTGCAGCTTGGTCCCGCCTACACACGTGAGCAAAGCACAGGGGAACTCACGACTGCTGCGGTCGAGGGGGTCGAAGCGCTGGACGCCTATTACAGCCAGTATTTGCCACAGCTCGTCATCACCGCGCTAGTTCCCATCAGTATTTTGCTCGTCGTCTTCCCGATTGACCTGCTTTCGGGGATCGTCCTGCTCGTCACGGCGCCGTTGATTCCGTTTTTCATGGTCATGATTGGCAAAGGAGCGGAGATCGTCACCAAACGGCAATACCAGACGCTTTCACGCCTCTCCGCCCATTTCCTTGATAGCCTGCAGGGGCTGACCACACTGAAATTATTTGGTCAATCCAGGGCGCACGCGAAAAATATAGAAATGGTCAGCAACCAGTTTCGCGATACCACCCTGGGTGTCCTGCGCATTACGTTCCTCTCCGCCCTGGCTCTGGAGTTGCTGGCAACCCTCA
>JAICRQ010000094.1 GCA_025966435.1 Anaerolineales bacterium
CTCTCGATCTTCCGCTTTGTGCAGTGGATCAGCGAGGGGAAACCAGTCCGCGTCAATGGGGATGGCGAGCAATCGCGTGGTTTTACCTATATCGACGACATCGCGCAGGGCACGATCCTGGCTCTCAAGCCGGTCGGGCACGAAATCATCAACCTGGGTGGGCATGAAGTCATTACCATCAACAACCTGATTAAGTTGATCGAGGATGTGGTCGGCAGGAAAGCCATCGTCGAATATGGCCCGCCAGACCTGGCAGATATGCGCTCGAACTGGGCGGATGTAACCAAAGCAGGTGAATTACTTGGTTGGGAGCCTCAATTCAACATGCGCTCCGGGATCGAAAAACTGGTGGAGTGGTATAACGCCGAGCGCGAGTGGGCGAGCCAGATCCAGACCCCCTAAGCAAGGCACTTCGCAATGCAGGATATATCGACGCTGGCAAGAAAACCCCATTCCTATCCGTGGCTGCCTTCTTTACTCGCGATAGCCGGTTTTCTGGTTTACATCCTTCACGCGCTGGAAATTGCCCGCACTCGGACGTCATTCCTCGATGAAGGTTTATATCTTTACAAGGGGTATCTCTTTGCTACCGGGCAGCAAATCCCTTTTGCCGATTATGGCGTGTGGACAAATCATGCCATCCTGTCCTTTTTAATCCCTGGCTATATCCAAAAATGGTTTGGTCCCGGTCTCGAAACCGGACGTTACTTCATGATCTTCCTCAGCCTGTTTACCCTGCTGGGTTTGTGGACCTTTGCCAGACGCTGGGGAAATGCCTGGTGGGCGGCAGGCGCAGTGTGGGTGATGGCGCTCAACCCGGCGGAGATCAAAATCCATACCCTGGCGATCTCGGAAGGGACGGTTGCTGCCATGCTGGTCTGGATCGTCGTGCTCGTGGTCGGCGAGAAGCGACCTCTCTGGCAGATTCTGCTCGGCGCGGCGTTCCTGGCTCCCCTCGTGTTGACGCGCGAGAACATGGCGTTTGTGCCGCCCATTGTGCTCCTGTATATTTTCTGGCAGCATGGGTGGAAGATCGGGTTGCTTGCCAGCCTGTGCGCGGGGCTTCTGTTCCTCGTGGGGAATGCGTTTTACTTCCCGAACAACCTGAAGTTCTGGGCGATACGCGCCCCTGACTCTGTATTCACGTTTTTACGCGATTGGAAAATGGCGGATACTGGCGGCGTAAACCTGCCTCCGCCTGAAGAATCGAATCTGTATCGGATGGTCCTGTATTTCTGGCTCACGTTCCGGCTTCACTTCGTATCGCTGGTCAGTGCGCTGGTTGTGTGGCTGTTACTGCCTTGGGGTTCCATCCGTCCGATTTCCGAACGGATGCGGGCGGTTATTTTTTTGAGCATCCTGCTGCTCGTGCTTTACATCGCGCATGTGCAAGCGTCGTTTTTTGGCGAGTTCTGTATTTCCTGCATCCTTCTATATATCGGGTATTTCGATTTTCTAGGATTGATGATGCTGGTCATCGCCGCGCCGCTCCTGTTGAAACAACTGACGCCGCTCCGGCAGGGAATCGTGTTTCTGGTCATCGCTGTGTTGATCGTTGGCGTTGGCTTTAGCTCGCATGAAGATCTCAGCTCTGATTTCGCCAAAGCCATGATCGAGCGCTTAGACGGTACCTACCTATGGGGCGCGTTGATCCACTATATCGACCTGCCGCATCTGCTTCTCTTCCGTGTCACGTTTGTCTTGCTGGTCAGCGCGCTGGTTGTCGCAGCCGGCGCGGTCGTGCTGGGACTTCTGCGCCGCCGATTTACGGGTGGACGGTTAGGCGCTCTGGCGTTGAATCTCGTCTTAATCCTTGGCTTGATCCTTTCCCCAACGAGAGCCCTTGGCGCAGGGAGTGATTTCTTCGCCTGCGAAGGAACAGACGTGTTTGCTTCATACAAAAGAGCAGGAGCAGAATTGAGCCAGGTAATTGAGCCCGGTTCTAAAATTTACTGGGAGGGACGGCTGCTCACGATCTTTCTCTACATGCCCGATGTAAAGATATACACGCCGCAAATGAACCACGTCCATTCCTATTACAACGGCGGGGACCCCGATGTGCTTTATCGTTTTAGCAAATGGAACGCGGAGCTGGCGCGCCGGTGGCTTGCCGAAGCGGATTACATCCTGCTGCAAAATACTGAGAAAATCTACCTTACGGATGAAATGCTCGAATCAGGAGAGTTTGTAAAGGTGATGTCAGCACCCAGGGCGGAGAGATGTCGCTGGGAGTCCGTGATTCAAGTCTACCGGCGCGCGGACGCGGTGCAATAATTCAGTATGTCCCTTTTGCATAAGATACGTACAAACTTGCGCAAAGACCCCTTGCTTCAACGCGTCGTCCGAAACAGCGGTTATCTCTTTGGCAGCAATACGATTTCAGCAGCGCTCGGTGTTCTGCAAGGATTTTTCATTGTGCGGTTGCTGGGCGCCTCGGACTATGGTTTATTGGCGATCATTACGGATTTCGCCTCCAACACCAATCGCTTGCTGTCATTCCGCATGAGTGAGGTCGTGGCGAAGTACGTGGGCGAAGCGCTGGCACAGGAAGATCGCGGGCGTGCAGCCGCTCTTGTGAAAGGCATTGGGCTTCTCGAAGCGGTCATGTCTGCCCTCGCATACCTCGTTTTGCTTGCGCTTTCCACCTGGGGGGCGCGAACGCTGGCAGATAATGAATCGGTTGTGACTCTGTTCCGGTTTTATGGTCTCTTCCTGCTGGCAAACCTGGTGTATGAAACCTCCGTCGGTGTGCTGCAGAGCACAGGTCAGTTCAAGCAAGTGGCGCGTGCCAATTTTTATCAAAGTCTTGCAGTGACGGTTTTGATCCTTGCCGCATTTGTCTTAAAGCTGGGAATGCTCGGCGTTCTCACGGCGTATCTAATCGGAAAGACTATTGCTGGAATCCTGGTCATTCTTTTTGCAATCCGCGAATTGAACAAGAAATTGGGAGATGGATGGATACGTACACCCATCAGCCTGATTACGGATTGGAAATCGATTCTGCGCTTCGCCCTGAGCACAAACCTGAATGGGACGGTCAACCTGTTCGCGCGCGATAACATCAGGCTGTATCTCGCCCTTTTCCTTTCGAATGCCCAGGTGGGGTATTTCCGGCTGGCAGTCAATCTCATCAACCTCATGATGCTGCCTATCGAGCCGTTTATCTGGCCCACCTATTCCGAAATTACACAGACCATTGGGCGACGACAATGGTCGGCAACGCGTAAGCTGCTAAAGCAGGTCAGCGCGATCGCAGGATTCTGGACTCTCCTCGCGGGTGGTGGACTGGTTGCGTTGGGATGGTGGATCATCCCGTTGATCTATGGCAGCGAGATGGCGCCTGCCTATCCGGGTGTGTTGATTCTTTTAATTGGCTATGCCTTTGCGAATGTCCTGAATTGGAACCGACCGCTGTTGCTTGCGCTTGGGCATCCTACATATCCACTCCTGGTGGCGGTAATCAGCGGTGCGATTGAAGTCATTCTTATTTTTATATTTGTGCCGGGGAGCAACTACCTGATGGGCGCGGCGATCTTCTCCGCCTATCTCGCCATTTCTGTCACCTGGAATGCTCTACGTGGATTCTCGATCATCAAGCGAGAAGAGGCGGCTGCGTGAAGATTGCTGCCATTGCAGGTTCCACAATTCCATCTGATACTGCCAACAGCTTACAGGTGATGAAAGCCTGTCAGGCGTTGGTCCAGATCGGACATGACCTCACCCTGCTTGTGCCCGGTTCAAGGAACACCACGGTCGCTTTGCAGCAGCACTACGGGCTGCAAAGCGAATTTCCTATCGAATGGCTTTCCTCGTCGAGCCGGCGCAGGTTCACCTGGGATGCCGTCCGCCGGGCGCGTGGATTAAAAGCTGACTTGATCTATTCCTGGTTTCCCCAATCGGCGGTCTTTGGTCTGCTGCATGGAATGCCTGCGGTATTTGAAATTCATATCCAGCCTACAGGGCTTTTCGGTCCCGTGTGGCACCACCTCTTTGCAAGGTTGCGCGGGCGCAAACGATTGGTCTCCATCACGCGCGCGCTTGTGCACATTTTGAAAAACGATTATCACATGCACCTTTCTCAGGATGAAGTCGTCATCGCGCCGAATGGTGTAGACCTCGAGCGTTTCGCCTCCTTACCGGACCCGGCGACTGCCCGCCGCCAACTCGGCTTGCACGAATCTCCGACAGTGATGTGTACAGGTCATCTCTATGCTGGTCGCGGCGCGGACCTTTTTCTCGCATTAGCAAAATCCCTGCCGCAGGCGCAATTCGTCTGGGTCGGTGGGCGGGCGGACGACATACAGCGATGGAAACAGCGTGTGGAATCGGACAACGTCACATTCACAGGTTTTATTCCTAATCGTGATCTCCCTTTCTATCAAGCCGCGGCAGACGTCCTGCTCATGCCTTACAGCCGCTCCATCATGGGCTCGAGCGGGTCCGCCGATTCCGCTGCGATTGCCAGCCCGATGAAAATGTTCGAGTATATGGCGGCGGGGCGGGCGATTGTTTCTTCGGACTTGCCTGTTATCCGCGAGGTGTTGAATGAGAGGAGTGCGGGTTTCTGTGAACCGGGGGAGGTTGGAGATTGGAGATTGGAGGTTGAGTCATTACTTAATAGTCAAGCTCGCAGGATCGCCTTGGGAGAGCAGGCACGGCAGGATGTGCAAGGTTATACTTGGGTCGCCCGTGCCCAGCGTATTATGAACGGATTTCCATGAAATCAAATTATTTATCGGAGAAGGATCTTTTTTATATCGTCCCGGCTGCGCTCATCCTGGGCGCGTTCTTTGCATCGGTCCAGAATGGGAATTGGGCGGCTGCTTTCTTCGCTTTCTCTCTTGTCTTTTTTCTGTTATCTGTTTTTCTGAAGATCGCTCACAACTGGTCCGGAGGCGAAAAGGTTCTGGGAATCATTATCGCCCTGGCTTTCTTTTTGAGGCTGGCTGTTGGGGTGACATTGCATCTGGCGTTACCCATCTACGGGCACGACGATGAAGACGATCGGGCCGGCTACGTCTACACCGACGCGCACAAACGTGACAACCAGGCATGGGCGCTGGCAACCTCCGAGCGCCCGATCCTCGATGCGTTCAGCAGCAAGTATGCCTCCGATCAATACGGTGGACTGCTGGCGTTCAACGCGCTGGTATACCGTTACCTTTCGCCGGACGCACAGCGTCCGTTGCTGCTGGTGGTGTTCTCGGCATTTTTTGCGGCGCTTGGCGTTCCGTTTCTGTGGAAATCGGTGCGGCAGATTTTTGGAGAGAACGTTGCCTGGGCTTCGGCATGGATCTTTGCTCTCTACCCGGAGAGCATTTTGCTCGGCGCTTCAGCGATGCGCGAGCCGTATCTGCTTACCTTCAGCGCCTTTGCGCTGTGGGGATTTGTAGAATGGCAATATCGGACGGGACAGTCCGAGACATTACGCCAACGCCCTCAGAACGGCTGGATCTGGTTTGGACTGGGCTTGTTCGGCATGCTGCTCGTCTCACCGATTGTGGCGCTCGTGACAATCGTGATTTTCGGAGGCTGGGTCTTTTTCACCAGAGAAGGCAGAGAATTATCCTGGAAAGGCATTCTGGTAGTCGCCGCTGTATTTATTCTAGGTCTTTTTATCCTTTCTGCCTCGCTGAATCGCTCCGGTGAATTCGAGGCAACTTCTCCGTTGCAGGTTATCAACACCTGGCTGAAGATTGCAGTCCGAATGAATGTTTATGAGATTGAACAAGGCTCCGGCTGGGTGCAGAAAATATTCGATGAAGGTCCGCGCTGGATTCGCCTGCCGTTTATCGCGATCTACGGGCTTGCTCAGCCTGTCCTGCCTGCAACGGTCATCCATCCGACGAAGGTGATCTGGACGGTGATCGGGTTTTTGCGTGGGCTAGGTTGGTACCTAATACTTCCGTTGTTGGCTCTGTCCTTCGTGGCCTCGGCAGGTCAGTCGTCCCGAAAGACTCGAAACCTTGTCCTTTGGCTTGCCCTCCTTGTGATTCTCTGGGTTTTGCTCGCGGCGCTTAGAGGCGGCGCGGATCTCTACGATAACCCCCGTTACCGGACGATCCTCTTTTTATGGCAGGCCGTCCTAGCAGGGTACGTCTGGGTCTGGTGGCGCGAGACGCGCAACCCCTGGCTCCCACGGGTCGTTCTCATGGAGGTGCTTTTCCTCCTGGTCTTCACACAATGGTATGCCAGTCGTTACTATCATTGGGGGGGACAATTACCGTTCCCGGTTATGATCGCACTGATTCTGGGGCTGTGGGGGATCGTCCTAGGGGTTGGATTTTGGCGGGACCGGAAGAGCACCTTAAAGAGCGCTGGAAGAGGCGCTTGACAGTAATCCATGTAAGTTTATAATTCAGCCGTTGAATTTTGGAATAAGGAGACTGAATGCCTACTGCCCTCATCACTGGCATCACGGGACAGGATGGATCGTACCTGGCTGAATTGCTGCTTTCGAAGGGATATCGCGTCATTGGCGTGGCGCGCCGCTCCAGCACTGTAACCAATGAGCGGATTGCACACTTGCTGGATGACGTCACAATCGTCCAGGGAGATTTGCATGACCAGGGCTCCTTGTTGGCGCTGCTCGAAGAATACGATCCGACGGAAGTCTACAACCTGGCGGCACAGTCCTTTGTGCCCACTTCCTGGAACCAGCCAGCACTGACGGGCGAGATCACCGCCCTGGGGGTCACGCGCATGCTGGAAGCGATTCGCTTTGTGAACCCGAAGATTCGTTTTTATCAGGCGTCCTCCAGCGAAATGTTTGGCAAGGTTGTGGAAGTGCCCCAGTGTGAGACAACTGCTTTCTACCCGCGCAGCCCCTACGGGGTAGCCAAGGTCTATGGACATTGGATCACAGTCAACTACCGTGAATCCTTCAATATGTTTGCGGCTTCGGGCATTCTTTTTAACCACGAAAGCCCACGCCGCGGACTCGAATTCGTAACACGTAAGATTTCCGATGGCGTGGCACGTATCAAGCTGGGCTATACAAAGGAATTACGCCTGGGAAACCTGGAGGCGCAGCGTGACTGGGGCTTTGCCGGAGACTATGTGGAAGCCATGTGGCGCATGTTGCAGCATGACAAGCCAGACAGTTTTGTCGTGGGGATGGGGGAAACGCATTCCGTTCGCGAATTCTGCGAAATCGCTTTCGGTCACGTCGGCTTGGATTACAACGATTATGTAGTGCAAGATGAACGGTTCTACCGGCCGGCTGAGGTGGATTTGTTGATCTCAGACCCGTCGAAAGCACGTTCTGTGCTCGGTTGGGAGCCTGAAATTGGCTTTAAAGAACTTGTAACCATGATGGTGGATAGCGACATCGAACGCCTGAAATCTACAAATAAGCCTTCTGCATGAGTGAATCCCGGCGATTCCCCTATCTCTTTGAAAGTATCGCAGTCCTCGGGTTAATCTTGTATGGGGTGCAATCTTGGTATTTTGTGCATTCTCTCGATTCGATCGGAGATGAGGGCTCCTACTTATATAAAGGCTATATGTTTGCCCGGGGAGATTATTACCCATTCCAGGAATACACCTTCTGGACAAATAAAGCTCCACTGGCATTTTTGATTCCCGGCTATATCCAGCACTGGTTCGGTCCCGGCTTGCGTGAGGCGCGTTATTTTGCGATGCTGGTCAGCATCCTGATGGTGATCGGGGTCTGGATCACCGCTCGCAAGCTGGCAGGGAAAGCCTGGGCCGCGCTGGCAGTCTGGGTGCTGGCTTTGTCTGTGGCGCAGATCTCCATTTATAGCGAGGCACTGTCGCAGGGACTCATCGCCTGCATGCTGGCATGGATGTTTGTCCTCACCCTCGGAGAAAATCGTCCTCTCTGGCAGCTGGTTCTTGGTTCCGCTTTGTCAGTAGTGATTGTAATGACGCGCCAAAATATGGCGGTTGTCCCGGCGCTCCTGGTGGGATACATCTTCTGGCAATACGGAGCAAAATCCGGATGGTGGGCACTTGGGACCAGCGTTTTTCTTTTTATTGCGTTCCACCTCTTCTATTGGCCCGGGATTCTACAGATTTGGGCGCCCTGGCTGCTGCGATCCATTACACCGTTCCTGGATCCATTTCGTGGTTTTGAAACGATTGACCGGACAATATTTACCTTTGACCCGAGCCTAACCAGCCGTTTCCAATCGTTTGCGAATGGGATGGCAGATAACATTTTTGTGTTCTTAGGCTCTTTCTGCGCTTTCGTGTTGTTTCCTAAAAAAGAGAATTGGAGAAGCCTTCACCGCTTCAAAACAGCCGTTTTTCTGGGCGTCATGTTCTTCGTATTGTTTCTGATGCACACTCTCGCATCGCTGCCTGTGGATTATTGCGTCCATTGTTTCTCCGGATACCAGATGTTCTACAGCGTGGCAGGCTTTTTTTTCATTCTGGTGGTTTTTTCAAACGGCTCGCTCGAAACGTCGAAACCTCGTCTGCTAGTGCTGCTCATCGGTGTACTATTTTTCGCGACAAATGTGGGGTTGAACTATTACCAGATCTGGAGCGACTGGCTCCTGCAGAATCTCCAGGTCCCGCGTATCAACCGTTTATTGTCGAGCGGTAATCTTGCCTTCCTCTCCCTGGGAGATGTGTTCACGCATACCTTGAATCTTTCCGTTCAGGTACAGAGGCGCGTAGCCGCTGCCCTGGGTGGATTTCTGGCAGGGTGCATCGTATTAGGTTTGATCTGGATCATCCAGCGCTATTTTGTTCAAAACACAGAAAAGGGCACTTCCTCATTAGTACATATGATTTTGGTTGGCTGTTTACTGGTGGGAACAATGCTTCCCTTTGGCGTTCACTGGGCATCCCATGAACGCGAGTGCTCCACAAGGTTCCTCACCTATTACGAAGAAGCGGGTAAAAGGTTGGCAGATCTGATCCCGCCAGGGAGCCAGCTGTACTGGAGAGGAAGTGGCAGGCACCTTGCTTTTATGCTCTATGTAGATCATGTAAAGATCTTTCCACCTCAGATTCATGCCGGCGGTGGCTTTGCAGATGGAGAGACGCAGCGATTGTTCCGGCTGGGTTTTTTCAATGAAGAGCTTGACGAACAATGGCGTGAATCCGCGGATATACTTGTTGTCTGGGATACGTACTTTACAGAAGAAGTCCGTGAATTTTTTGAGCAGCCCGGTTATGAACAGATCCCATTTGATATGGGCAACCTCTCCCAGTGTGAAGATACGTTGTACGTCTTCAGGAAAACTTCATGAATCTCTCGCTAATCATTCCCGTTTATAACGAAGAGGAGAATCTGCCTCTTCTTTATGATGCCATTGACCGGGCGCTCCGTCCGCTTCCGAGTGCCTGGGAGGTGATCTTCGTGGACGATGGGAGCCGTGATAGGAGCTTTCAGCTCTTAAGTTCTCTGGTAGAGAAGGATCCAGAGCATGTGCGCGTCCTGTCGTTTCGACGCAACTTTGGGCAGACGGCTGCCATCTCCGCCGGTATCGACCATGCCTGCGGAGAAATCATCGTCCTTATGGATGCCGATATGCAGAACGACCCCGCCGATATCCCCATGCTTCTGGCAAAACTCGATGAAGGGTATGATCTGGTGAGCGGCTGGCGCAAGGATCGTAAGGATAATCGCCTGACGCGCACCATCCCCTCCACCCTTGC
>JAICRQ010000525.1 GCA_025966435.1 Anaerolineales bacterium
GAACTGCCGGGGATTGGTCCGACAACAGCGCAAAGGATCATAGAATATCGTGAGGAAAACGGTCCGTTCCTCGCCGTTGAAGATATCATCAACGTCCCGGGAATCGGACCCGGCACGTTCGAACGCATCAAAGATCTGATCACGGTGGAACCTTAAATACACAGCCCGACGTTGAACGTCGGGCTGATTTCTTTCTTATTGCTTCCTGCCATCCCAGGTGGACCACTTCCGATTCTCTCGAGCGAGCAATTCATCCGCTTCGCTTGGACCCCAGGACCCCGGCTCATAAAACGCAAGCTGTTGTTTTCCCGAAGGGGCCTCCCAGCCCTGAAGAATAGGGTCAATTAATCCCCACGCCGTTTCCACCTCATCTGCGCGAGTGAAGAGAGATGCGTCACCGGTGATCGTATCGAGTAAGAGGCGCTCGTAGGACTCGGGAATGGCAGTTTTCCCAAACGAATCCGCGTAATGGAATTCCATATCCACAGAACGCATGCTCGCAACTGTATCAGGGACTTTTGCTTCGAAGCGCAAGTGCATGCCTTCATCTGGCTGGAGATAAAGTACAAGCATATTGGGAGTCATGTGTTCATCTATCTTGGGAAATAACAAATGCGGTGGTTCTTTGAATTCAATGGTAACCTGTGACAATTTTTCTTTAAGATTTTTACCTGACCGTAAATAAAATGGCACACCCTGCCAGCGCCAATTGTCTATCTGCAAACGAACTGCCGCATACGTCGCAGTGGTCGAGTTCGGATCCACTCCCTCTTCTTCGCGATATCCTTTATATTGTGCGCGAACGGTTCGACGAGAAATTCCCTCTTCTTTCATAGGCTGGATGGCACTCAACACTTTGACCTTTTCATTGCGGAGGGAAGCAGCTTCGAAGGATACCGGAGGTTCCATAGCTACCAGGGATACTAGCTGGAGCAAATGGTTCTGGAACATATCACGCAGTACCCCTACCTTGTCATAAAAGCGTCCGCGATGCTCCACGCCCACCTGTTCTGCGACCGTAATCTCGACATGATCGATATAGTTCCGATTCCACAGGGGCTCGAAGATGGTATTGGCAAAACGTGCCACCAAAATATTCTGGACCGTTTCTTTACCGAGATAATGATCGATGCGATAGATTTGACGTTCGTCCAATGCCTTATGGATCTGCTCGTTTAAACGACACGCGGATTCCAAATCGGTACCAAATGGCTTTTCAATCACCACGCGCCGCCAGCCCCCATCTTCAGCGAGTTGCCCCGTTTTTGCAAGTACATCGACAATTTGCGGGAAAACACCCGGCGGCGTTGCCATGTAATAAATACGATTTTCGGGACCTGCCTCCTTCTCTTTCAGCAATGTATCCAGCTTCTCAAAATCCGCCTCATTATCATAGCGTCCCCGCAGGTAAAAAAGCCGGGATGCAAAATTCTCCCATTCCTTTTTGGAGTATTTGAAAGAGGCGAACTCCTTCAACCCTTCTTCAAGATGCACGCGGAATTCATCGTCAGAAAAGGCCGTGCCGCCATATCCAACAATGCTAAATTGTTGGGGCATGCGATCTTTGCGGCATAGATTAAACAAAGACGGGACAAGCTTGCGTTGTGTGAGGTCGCCTGATGCGCCAAAGATCACAATGGATACTGGGGAATTGTTGTTCATAGGTTTTTCTCGCTGATAGGCTGGTATCGAGGATACTAAGCCGTGTGAATCCTCAGTCGGATTTTTTGATGGCGTGGCCACCGAATTGATTACGCAATGCTGCCAACATCCGTGCTGTGTAATTTTCTTCATCACGGCTGGCAAAGCGCATTTGCAGGGAGAGTGTGATGACAGGCGCTGGCACATCCAGGTCAATGGATTCAAAGACAGTCCATCTGCCTTCGCCAGAATCGGCAACCCACGGTTTAATGTCAGCCAGCTCCGTATCTTCGTCCAAAGCATTCGCTGCCAAATCTAAAAGCCACGAGCGGACGACGCTTCCGTGCTGCCAGATGTGTGAGATCTGGGCGAGGTCCATCGCAAATTCCTTTTTTGCTTTAAGGATACTGAACCCTTCCGCGAATGCCTGCATCATGCCGTACTCGATTCCGTTATGGATCATCTTGACATAATGCCCTGCGCCATGCGGACCAACGTGTCCCCAGCCTTTATCTGGCGCCGGAGCCAGCGTCTCGAAAATAGGATGCAGCTTTTCCACCACCTCAGGTTTACCGCCGATCATCAGGCTGTAACCCTCGGCAAGCCCCCAGATGCCGCCGCTCGTACCGCAATCGACAAACTCAATCCCTTTTGGCTCGAGCATCTCGGCATGGAGAAGCGAATCCTTATAATTGGAATTACCGCCATCGATCACAGTATCCCCCGGATCGAGCAGCGTCGATAACTGCTGGACTGTATCGTGAGTCACTTTTCCCGCTGGGATCATCAGCCAGACAACGCGCGGCGCTTTGAGTTTGCTCACCGCTTCTTCCAGTGTATAGGCTCCTTCCGCGCCGAGCCTGATCGCTTCCTGAACCGTCGCATCGGTGCGGGCATAACCGATGACGCGATGCCCGCCACGCGCCAGACGCGTTGCCATGTTCATCCCCATCTTCCCTAAACCGATCATTGCCAGTTCCATACATACCTCCATGTATTTCGCGCTTTTCATTGCAATGGGGCTACGTCTGGCGCGATTTAGCCTTCACAAAATTTACTTAATAATTTCCCAGGCAGACGGCTCGCCGCATCCTCATCCACCAGCCAGAGCAGCCGTCCCTCTTTTGGCTCGATTCGCTGGGCAGGATATAACTCCGGATTATATCTGCCACTCAACACTTCTGTTAAGGTTTGCGCCTTCTTTTCACCGGTCGCCATGAA
>JAICRQ010000490.1 GCA_025966435.1 Anaerolineales bacterium
CATCGCTGTGTCAGAAGGTGCGAAACCGCTGGAAGGTGAGCAGGTGTTCTCGCGGGCAGGCGATGAGATTTACGTCCCCCGGCTTGGAGGGATCAGCCAGGTTATTGGAGAATACATAGAAAAACAGGGCTTCGAAACACGCGTGACCGTTCTGGGTCATCTACAGCGCGGTGGCTCGCCGACTCCATTCGACCGCTGGCTGGCGACCCGTTACGGCGCCGCAGCAGTCCGGCTGGCGGCGCAGGGCAAATTTGATCGCATGGTGTCGCTTCGGGCGGGGGAGATCGTGGAGGTATCCTTCAAAGAAGCCCTTGCCGTCCCCAAGCGGGTAAACCTCCATGACGACGCGATTGTCACCGCGCGCGGCATGGGCATTTCATTCGGCGATTAAACCACAATGCCGCCCTTTCGGACGGCACTGGTGGGGCGCTGTGGCTTCCCAAACGGTAGACGAACTTACTGTCTACTGGAGGAGGGATGCCACAGCGCTGGGTTTATTACTACTATCCATTTGAGACATCACCTCCTCCTTTCTATAGGATGGCGGTTCGATTTGTTTGCCCCCGAAGAATGCCAGAAGTATGGCATATTTCAATTCGAATGTCAATGGGGGAAATTCGACTCTTATAAAATTGTAATGCGGTACAAATCGGCGGAATTGTGATACCTTTTGAGAGTCTCCGCGAGCGCAACGGGACTATCCTTTGAAAAATTTCATGGAGGCCCCATATGACAACCAATCCTAACCGTTTCTGGGTGATCGTGATTCTGCTTGGCTGGACTTTTGACTTCCTTTTTTGGGAGAAACCGCTGGGGATTAATTTTGCCATCTTTATGACTCTCTGTCTGGCGACCGGCATTCTGCTTCTGCGCGGGGATGGGCTGCGCCTCTCGCACCGGTCGGGCTTGCTCCTGCTTCCGATCGCGGTCCTCACCGCGATGACCTTTATCCGACTTGAACCTATGACGGTCTTCCTGTCTGTTGTAATGATCCTCTTCCTCATGGGCGTCTTTGCCCTGACCTATCGCAGCGGCGAATGGCCGCGCTACAGTCTGCTCGATTACGCCTTCGGATACCTGCTCCTGGCAGGCAGCATGATCATCCGTCCGCTGGGATTGGCTGCCGAGAATCGCCGTCTCCTTGCGGGACATTCCTCCCTAAGCCCGAGCGAGAAGCGCGGCGCGTGGATCTGGCCCTTCGTACGTGGGATCGTCATCGCTCTGCCGGTTATCGCGATTTTTGCATCCCTGCTTTCGTCGGCTGACCCCATCTTTGCACAACGCTTCGAAGGTTTCATTGATCTGTTCAACATCGACAACCTGCCCGAATATATTTTCAGGCTGGTGTACATTCTGGTCTTTGCGTACGCGCTGGCAGGCGCGTTCCTGCACGCTGCGCAGAAGTCTGATGAGAACGTGCAGGAAAAGACCTGGGTCTCACCTTTCCTTGGTTTCACCGAATCGACGATTGTGCTTGGCAGTGTGGTGATCCTGTTTATCATATTTGTTGTGATCCAATTCCAATATTTCTTTGGCGGGCAGGCGAACATCAGCATCGAAGGCTATACCTACTCGGAATATGCTCGCCGAGGCTTTGGTGAGCTCGTCGCGGTCGCTTTCTTCAGCCTATTCCTGCTGCTTGGGCTGGGATCCATCACCCGCCGTGAAAACGAGAGTCAGCGCCGCAGTTTTTCCCTGCTCGGTATCGGACTTGCCGGGCTATTGATCGTGATGCTGATCGCGGCGTTCCAGCGGCTTGCTCTGTACGAGGCGGCGTATGGATTTTCACGTCTGCGCACCTATACTCATGTCTTCATGATCTGGCTGGGGTTGCTTCTCATTGCGGTAGTCCTTCTTGAGGTCCTGCGCCGTGAGCGCGCCATCGGGCTGGCAATGATCTCGGCTGCACTCGGATTTATTATTTCACTCAACATGTTGAATGTGGATGCTTTCATTGTGAACCAGAATGTCCGGCGTGAGATCCGTAGCACCACCGATCAGTCATTTGCACAGGGCCGCGCTGACCTGGACACGCAATACTTTTTAGATCTTTCTGATGATGCGATCCCGCCGCTTGTACGGGCATTTCGGGCAGAATCCATGCCAGAGTCCGTAAGGAAAAAAATCGGCGCCGCGCTCACATGTAAGCTGTACGAGCGTGAACAGTCTGAGTACGTCATCCCCTGGCAGGGATTCCATTTTTCTCGCTTGAATGCCGATGCCGCGTTTCGGCAGGTCAGCAAGGAATTGCAGGCATATCAAGTTATCGATGAAGACTGGCCCGTCCTGGTAGAAACGCCAGACGGCGAGGAATTTTCCTGTTATCCGTACTACGAGGATTAGGTAGAACACGTAAAAAGACGCCTGATACCAAGTGTCTTTTTTATATGGAAATTCAATGGAATACTATATTAAACAACGAACATGCCTGAAAGCATATCTTTTCTAAAGTGCCTCTCGCGAAGCACCCTGTGGGCACGGGAAATGGGAGCATGGGTCGCAAACAAAAAACATGCCCGAAAGCATGCCTCTTCTAAGGTGCCCTTCGCGGATCTGTTCCGAACCACCTCCCCCGTTTCCAGAGGTGATAAATCAGTAGTAGCTCGACAGGTTCATAACCCGCAGGTTATGAACCTAAGTTTTGCCAGTACAGAATGAGGATCAAACTTTGACGCGGGCGGAAATAGCATAGTTCAATTTATTGGGACATGCCTATCATTGCACGCGAAGCGTGAAGCTGGCACGCACGATCACGGCTCTGGCGGGGAGTGAGAAAATCCAGTCTGCACAGTTGGCAGCACTTACAGTGTGCTTCGCGAAGGCACTGCAATATCAACCACAGTTAAATGGGGCAATAGGTTTTGACAGCCAATTCGCTTTACATTCTCTGAATTCTGTTGGCAATGCTGTTTCACTGATAATATCCTGCCACTATTGACGCAATTCCACTCGATACGTTAAACTGAAAGTGCTTTCACTTATTGCTTTCATTGGAGGACTCAGATGCCGCTGATAAAAAAGCCTACGATCTATGATGTTGCCAAGCGTGCCGGAGTAAGCATAACCACTGTTTCTCGCATGCTTAACACACCAGATAAAGTCAATTCTGAAACACGCGGAAAAGTGCTTACAGCTATCGATGCCTTAGGCTTTGGTCCCAAGGCAGAGGCTCGCGCTC
>JAICRQ010000624.1 GCA_025966435.1 Anaerolineales bacterium
CAGCCGCGTGGATGAGGTGCTGGAACAAATCGGGTTGACAGATAAGGCGAAAAACAAAGTCAAGACATATTCAGGCGGCATGAAGCGCCGCGTCAATATCGGTGTAGGGTTGCTGCACAAGCCGCGTCTGCTGTTCATGGACGAGCCGACTGTCGGTATCGATCCACAGTCACGCCGCGCGATTTTAGATACCGTCAAAGACCTCAACAAACAAGGGATGACGGTCCTCTACACCACGCATTACATGGAAGAGGCGCAGGAGCTCTCCGACCGTGTTGGGATTATCGATCATGGCGAGTTGATCGCCATCGGCACCCAGAAGGAGCTCACCCAGCAGGTAGGGCAGAGCGAAACTCTTGTCCTGCACATCGGCGAAAACGACGATCCCGACGCATTGGCGAAATCCCTCGACGGTGTGAAGGACGTGCTCGAAACGATTGCTGGGGATCACGAAGTATCGGTTGTGGCACGCGAGGCGGAGGAGGTGCTTGCCTCGGTTGTTACAAAGGCAAACGAACGCGGCGTCAAGATCCGCTCCATCGATATCCGTGAACCGAATCTCGAGGCAGTCTTTTTGCAACTGACGGGCAGAGCGCTGAGAGATTAAGGAAATTCGATACTCGAAGTTCGAATATCGAACGATCAAAGAACAGCTATGAAAAAACTTTTCCTCATCGGCATCAAAGACCTCAAGCTTATATTTCGCGACCGCGCTGCGCTGGTCTTCATGCTGCTCGCACCGTTCCTGCTGACCATCGGCATGGGCTTTGTCACCGGTCGTTTCAGCGGCAGTTCAAGCGGGCTTTCCGATATCCCCGTGGTCATCGTCAACCTCGACAATGAACAACTGGGCAATGCGTTGGCGGACGTCTTCTCTTCAGAAGAGCTTGCCGATCTTATGGAACCCACAGCATCATCTGACATAGAAGCAGCTCGCCGTTTAATCGACGAGGATGAGGCTGCCGCGGCGGTCATCATCCCCGAGGGGTTCACGCGCTCAATCATTCCTGCGGAAGGGACAAGTTTTGGAGAAAGCTTTGTCCAGTCTGAACCTGTGAAAATCGAAGTGTATACAAATCCCTCCCGCCCGTTGAGCGCAGGTGTTGTCAAAGCCATTGTGGATGAATTCGTCTCGCGGGTGGAAGAGGGGCGCATCGCAGGGATGACTTCCATTTCCGGGTTGATTCAGTCTGGACTGCTGGACCCTCAGAACGCCGAGAGTGAAGCGCGCGCCTTATTCCAGAATGGGAATCAGATCGAGAACACTGCCATTACTCTTAGGACAAATCGGGAAGGCGCGGAAGCTATAGAGTTTGACATCCTCGCCTATATGGCACCGGGAATGGCGCTATTATTCCTGATGTACACCGTATCGTACGGCGGGCGTTCCCTCCTGGCGGAGCGCTCGCAGGGGACGCTGCCGCGTTTGCTGGTGTCGCCAACATCCGCGGCGCAGGTACTGGGGGGGAAAGTGCTGGGAATCTTTTTAACAGGCGTGGCGCAGGTCGGAATTTTGATCCTAGCAAGCACGCTATTTTTCGGCGTGGAATGGGGCGATACGCTCGGAGTCATTATTTTGATCCTCGCCGCGGTCTTCGGCGCGACGGGCTGGGGCATGTTGATCACA
>JAICRQ010000085.1 GCA_025966435.1 Anaerolineales bacterium
AAGCGCGCCGCCGAATAGGTAAACTTGAAGTTCCTGCGTGAGTCGTCCTGCCCATCCAGAAAATCCGCATTTGCCTCGCGTACATATTTGAAATGACGGTCAGGGAAACGCTTGCGGCGTTTGTCTTTGTTTACAAAACCTTCAGCTTGTTCGTTATCATCCAGCTCATCAAACAGGTCGAACAGATCGTCTGTATTCATACTCTTCTTCTTCAAAGACCTGACAGGCCAGAGGATTTCCAGTTCTTCTAACTCCTGCGGAGACCTGTCAGGTCGGTGATTAAAAGAAAAACCGCAGGGCGAGACGCTCCTGCGGCAAGTAGCATATCAAAACGACTGAAGTCGTTACTACAATTTACCCATAGGAGGCGCGCTCAAAACACGATTTACAGCAGACAAGATAGCTTTCATTTTTTCGTGCCTCCTTTCAGATAAGAATTTGATAACGAGAGTTTATCACCCACAATAGCAGGTGTCAAGAAGGATGTACCCGGCCGATTAGCGACTTCCACTGAACTCTACTCCGGGTGGATTGAACACACGCTTGAATGAAAAAGCAAATGCCGAATCGCCATGTTCTCGCAGATGTTCTAACCGTTCCTTGCCCTCCTGTGGGTCAGGCACATGCCCGGCGGGAACCCACCACATGGCATAGTAAGGACCGTCAAATTTCTCAAACCAGCGCCTGCGGTCGCGCATCACGCGGCTGTGCGCGCTCTTATATACATATCCTCGAAGGGCTTCCACGCTTTCCCACAGGGTCAGGTTAATAATGATCATTTCATCATCGTAGACTTTGATGCTGGTCGCATCCCCATCCTCTGATTGCAGCCGCCAGACGAAGCCCAGGCTTTCCTCCGCCAGCGCATTGATCGGCGCTAACTGTGCGACGAAATCCGCCATGACCGGGCCGTCGATCGGCGCGAGCATGCGTGCGATATTGATTTGGGCGAGATGAAATTGGGTCATTTGGATTCCCGTTTTTTCTCATATGCTTGAATAAATTCTTCGCCTTTTCTGATTAATTCCTCATGATCTTCAGGAGCGGGCAGATTCTTTAAAAACTCCGTTGTGTAATCGCTTAATTTCTTCTGCACATGCGGCTGGCCGGCTTCGATCCACTTCTCCATACTCCAACGCGGGAAGATCGGGCTGACGTAATATCCATTTCTGTATCTCTTGAGTGTCGTCGGCGCAGAGACATAACCCTTCCCCGGACCCACCTTATGGATTTCATCCAGCCCAACGTTAGCGTCGTCCAGTTGAAAGCCCCCGGAAAAGCGTAATGCCTGGTCGATAATCTCATGACAATAAATGAACGTGAGCGGAGAGATCGCCTTTGACCCCAAAGTATCGCCAACAAACGGCGCGATACCACCTTTCGTGAGCGTGAACATCAGTGTGTTCATCCAGTAGGTCTCTGCGGCGAGCAAGTCCATGCCCCAGCCGGTGCCACTCCCGGATGTGCCGCAATGCGGGATACCATAGTACGCCATCATCTCCGCGCACGCCAGGCTGACCAGAATGCTTTGCGGGTCATAAAAATTCAGCAGGGTCTTCATATCCAGATACACGGGCAACATGCCGAGGAACATCGGCGCGCCTTCCTTATAGAGCTGCCCGATCACCAACCCCGCCAGCAGCTCAGCCAGCAATACCGCGATCGTGCCTGCTGGCGTGATCGGAGTCGTCGCGCCAGACAGGCTGTAATTCGAAATAATCACGGGCAGGCCGCGCTCAATAGCGATCTTCATCTTGTCCACTGTGCCTTCGTTCATTACCAGCGGCGAAACCGGGTTGAAATACGGAATAATAAAAGGCTTATCGCCCAGGCTGCCGCCATGCAGAGTCTCGAACATCTGAAGGACATCGTCGAACTTGTGCTCGTCCGAACACAACAAGACTAAAGGCTTAATCCCATTTGCAAAGTGCTCCAGGCTCCCGATCAGATCTGTTAAATAGTCGGGGACGTCGCGCACGATGCCGATGGTTGAGACCATATCGTAGTGAGGCAATTTATTTCCAACACGAACCATATCCTGCATGTGTTTGCGCTGGAATAATACGGGCGTATCCGTTTCCGGCTCCTGATAGTACAACGCGGTGACGCCGATCCCGAAGCGCGTACGGTCTCCTTCCGTGCCGATTTTGAACTGTGGATTCCCGCGCCGGTCATAGATCTGGATTTCGCGCGGCGCGACCTTGATCGCCCATTCCACGAGCTCAGCAGGAATGCGTACGGTTCTTCCGTCGATGTTTGAGTCGCCCACCTTTTTCCTGAGCATCTCCACCGCAGACGGTGAGTCGACGCGCACGCCGGTTGTAGCAAGCAACTTCATAGTGTATTGATGGATTTCCTGCTTTTGTTCCTCATTCAGCATCGTTAAGTGCGGGCGGACGTTGTTCATTAATGGACTCCTCGCAATGATATGACTCTTATTTCACATACTTATCAAAAAACCGCAACGTGCGCCCCATAAAATCAAACCAGGGCTGACCAATAAAGGAATGACCCTCGCCTTCATACTGGTACAACTCGGCATGCTTTCCGGCATCGCGCAATCCCTGCGTCAACTTCACGGACCACTGAGGAGGCGTACCGCTAAGATATTTTCCATCCTCCGTGCCGTAGTGAATTTGGATCGGAACATTCACATCGTCCAGGTGATAGAACGGAGAGACCCGCTTCAACGCCTCTTCATCGGAAGCCACAAAGCGATAGGCATCCTGCACGTTCTGCGGCAAATCCTCAGGAATGACATCCGACGAATTGCAGCCAGCAATGAGTTCACCTTGGGCTGCATCGCCAAAGCAACCCGGACCCCAGCGAGCGATGATATCTGCAAAGTCCGCGCTGACGGGAGAATACAACACCGCTGCTTTGATTCGTGTGTCTATGGTCAGCGCCTTCATCGTCACGCCGCCGCCCATACTGTGACCCCACATGCCAACGCGATTCGGGTCCGCCTGCTCAATGGATGGGATCGCATTCAGAAGGTTGATCACGTCAATGACCAACCCGGAGTAAAAGAAACTACTGCCAATATCTGAATCTCCCCAACTGCGATAGTCAGAGGCGAGCGTGACGTATCCATGTTCGGCGAGAAATGCCGAGGCGCGGTCTGTGCCGTCGCCGGAGTTATAAACGCTGCGGCTGAAAAAGCCATGGTTCAAGAGAATGACAGGAAATGGACCTTCGCCCGCCGGGATTTGCATCACGCCAGTAATTTTCAGTCCATCGCTCGGATAGTCGATCAGATAGGTTGTGAATTTGTCGTTTTCATCGAGGGTAGAACGAATGTGAACCGCACCACTTTTGAAATCGTGCTGGCGCAGCCCATCGATAGTGAAGGGGAAGACCAGCTCTTCGATGGTCGGCGTTGGAGAGGCAGTAAATGTAGTTGTTGGAAGAGGAGAAGGCGTTGCCGTTTCAACGGAGTCGGAAGTCATAGGCAAACTGGTCGAAGTTAGAGAAGGAGGAGAGGGTTGGCACGCCGCGATTGTAATAAAAACAAGCGCTGTAGTCCTGTGGAAGAACAGGCAAACGCACTGTTTCATAAAGTGATTGTATCAAATTTCAAGAGTGCCATATTCAGATTGTATATCTATGATTCCCGCCTCATACTTTTGCCTTGCCGAGTTCAATAGCTTTTCTGCAATTGCTTCTTCCACATAAGCCTCGCCACAACCCGGACAGACGCGCGCCGGAACACTTTTAACGATCAACTTGAATTCTCCGCGTTCAAATACAACAAACGTGACTCCATCGACGATCTCAGTTTGCCTGCAAATCAGGCAAATCATGATCTGCGACTCTTAAAGTCTTTACTCCATCTGCGAGGATCGGGAATATAGACGGTAATGATTGTTGTTTCATTTGTTTGTAGATTCTCAGTGCAGACTACATGGAATGGACGTTTGCCCTGGAACCCCAGCATTAACCGGCTAGGGTCGGGCATTTCTGAGGAATAATCTTCAATTGTTTCTCCCGATTCGATTGCACGCAATAGCCAGTTCACTGAAATATTACGCTCAAACATTCGCTGCACAGCATGTACACGAAAGAAAAGTTTCGGGTTTCTCACTCCTGGAATCCAGTCTTATACAAGTCGTAATACATCCCCTGATTCGCCAGCAGCTCAGCATGCGTCCCTTGCTCAACGATCTTCCCATCATGGATGACGACAATCTTATCGGCGCTCGTGATCGTCGAAAGCCGGTGCGCGATCACAAAGGAGGTACGCCCTTTCAAGAGGGTTGCCAGCGCCTTTTGAATGATCTGTTCGGTCTGTGTATCCACGGAAGAAGTCGCTTCGTCCAGGATCAGAATACGCGGATCGGCGAGCAGCGCGCGCGCGAACGAAATCAACTGGCGCTGTCCCACGCTCAGGGTCGCGCCGCCCTCCTCCACGGATGTATCGTAGCCATTCTTGAGCCGCATGATGAAGTCATGCGCGCCGACTGCCTTCGCCGCCGAGATCACATCTTCGTCACTAGCGCCCAGCCGCCCAAATAGAATATTCTCCCTGACCGAGCCATTGAACAAGAACGGGTCCTGCAACACCATACCCATCTGTCTGCGCAAAGACTGTTGAGTCACCGTTCGCAGGTCAACGCCATCGACGAGCACGCGACCTAAGGTCGGGTCGTGAAAGCGCGTCAGCAGTTTAACGATCGTCGTCTTGCCCGCACCCGTCTCCCCCACCAGAGCAACGGTCTTCCCTGCTTCCACATGCAGATCTATTCCATCCAACACAAGCGTCGGGTCGTCAGAATAATGGAATGAGACACCCTCGAATCGGACATCGCCAACAATGGGCGCCATTTCCTGTGCATCTGCTGCGTCTTGCACTTCGATAGGGGTGTTAAGGAGTTCGAGAATCCGTTCCCCGCCTGCCATTGTGGATTGGAGCGTATCGAATCGGCGGCTCAAGTCGCGGATCGGGTCGAAGAGCCGGTCAATATACAACACGAACGCGATCAGCACGCCCGCCGTAATCGACTCGCCCAGCACAGCGGTACCGCCGAGGTAAACAACCACCGCGGTCGCGATCGCGCCGAGCACATCCACAATCGGGGTAAAGACCGAAGCAACCGTCGCTGCATTCAGGCTCCGCTCCAAAAAGTAGCGATTGACGTAGTCTTTGAAGTTTTTGTAATTGTGCGCCTGACGCGAAAACGCCTGTACGACACGCACACCGTTTACATTCTCCGCCAGCACGGAATTGGTCCACGAGACAGCCGCACGCACTTTACGATAGTTGCGGCGCGCCGCTCGCCGGAAGAGAATGGTCGCCAGGACCATAATGGGAAGCACTGCAAATGTGAGAAGCGAAAGTCGCAAGTTTAGCGAGAGCATGGCAATTAGAATGCCAATAATCGCGAGCATATTGCGCACGATTGCCAGTACGGCCCAGGTGATGAATTCGCGCAGAGTTCCCACATCGTTGATCACACGCGTAATTACGCGTCCCACGCTATAACGGTTATAGAAACTGAGAGAAAGCTTCTGTAAATGATTGAACATCACCATACGCACATCGTACAAAATGTGCTGTCCGACGCGCGACATGAGCCGGATCCGAACGATGTTCGTAATGACCTGAACAATCGAAACCCCGAGATAGATTAAGGCAACGTTTCGCAGTGCCACGATGTCATTTTTCACGATCCCTTCATCGATCGCAAGCTTGACAAAATAAGGACCAGACACCGAGGCGGCTGTCACAATGATCATGAAGACCAGCGAGAGCAACATCCGCCCATAATACGGCTTAAAGAATTGCGCCAGGCCGCGCGCCACTTTTGGATCATAGCCCTTGTCGAGATATTCTTCAGACTGGGTGATAAAGGCTGGAGGAATTATTTTTGTGTTCATAAGTTTCCGTCCTGCGTGGAGCGAGCGCAGTGAGGACAGATTTCAAGTTTAACAAAAGTTGCCTTTGAATACACTACGCTTCGACTACGCCTACGGCTCCGCTCAGCGAGGAGGTTGCTTTTTGATTTTCTCTCTTTTCTTTCTTTCAGTCTTAACTATTTCATGGATAGCGTCAAACTCTCCACGAATCAATGCCTGCTTCTTGGCTCTGCTCCAGCCTTTGACTTGTCGTTCCCACCTCAAGGCATCGTAATAGTGCTGTGTTTCCTCTGAAGTCCACACGAGTTTTATTGGACGGCGCGAGTACGTATAAGCAGAGTGTTCAACACCTTGTTCATGTTGCCAAAGGCGTTTATTCAGATCATCCGTACTACCCGTATAGTACGAACCATCAGAGCATTCGAGGATATAAACAATGTAAGGCATAAAGTCTTTTTCCGTCCTGAGCGGAGCGAGTGCTCGTCGAGCGTAGTCGAAGGACAATGTGATCCAAACTTACCGTATCCCGATTACTTGCGCTTTGGTTACAGGATAGACACACAACATCTCTCGACTCAGCGCGAGGTAGCTATGATAGTGTATGTCGCTCATCTGCATCAGTCGTCTCAAGCTCTTTCAACTCTTCCATCTCCTCAAAGAACCTCGCGTGATCGATCAACTGCAGATCGTGGATCTCTTTGTACAGGCCGCCGCGGGCGAGCAGCTCTTCGTGAGTCCCGCGTTCAACAATTCGTCCCTGATCCATCACGAGGATCATATCTGCCCGGCGGACGGTACTCAGCCGGTGCGCGATCACGAACGTAGTGCGTCCTTCCATCAGCGTATCCAGGGCGGCTTGAATGAGCTTCTCCGTTTGCGTATCCACGGAGGATGTGGAGTCATCGAGGATCAATATGCGGGGATTCATGAGCAACGCGCGCGCGATCGCCACGCGCTGGCGCTGTCCGCCTGAGAGCGTCACACCCCGTTCGCCGACGATGGTATCGTATCCGTTCGTAAAGCCTTCGATGAACTCATGCGCCTGTGCGGCTTTGGCAGCCGCCACGACTTCTTCCATGCTCGCCTCGGGCCGCCCGTAGGCGATGTTCGCCTTGATGGTATCGGAGAACAACAGCGAGGTCTGCAAGACAATCCCGATTTGCTTGCGAAGCGATACCAGGTCCATTTCATGGACATCCACACCATCTATGAAGACCCCTCCCGAAGTCACATCATAAAAACGCGGGATGAGATTGACGAGAGATGTCTTGCCTGAGCCTGTCGGCCCGATCAAAGCGACGAGCTGGTTCGGCTCCACCCGGGCGTTGATGTCGCGCAACGAGTGTGTTCTCTCATCCTGATATTTCAATGCTACATCACGAAACTCCACTTCGCCGCGCAGGGCATGTGATTGAATCGCGTTCACGGGAGATTGAATCGCAGGTTCGATGTCGAGCACTTCGAAGACGCGCTGGGCACCCGCCGCGGCTTCTCCGCCAGCGTTGACAAGCGCCGTCAACTGCTGGGCAGGTTCTGCTAGCATTAGAATGTAAGCGTTGAAGGCAACGATCGCGCCGATGGTCAGCGTGCCATCCATCACCATTTGTCCGCCAAACCACAGGATCAGAATCACACTGACCGTTGTCAGCCAGTGCGTCGTCGGCATGATCTTCGACCACTCGTCGATCACGTACACCCAGGTCTGGAACACCTGCTTGTTGGCGATTTCGAACCGCTTCGTTTCATATGGCTCACGCGCAAAGGCGCGCACCACCTGCACACCGACGACATTTTCCTGTAAGCGGTTCGAGACGTCTCCCACAGCGTTGTCCACATTAAAGAACAATTTTCCGATTTTCGTCCCAAAATTCGAAGTCATCAGGGTCAAAGGGATGATCGGCAATAAGGCGATCACGGCCAGCCGGGCATTGTCCATGACCATGATGGTGATAATCCCTATCGAAAGCAGCACAAAGCGGATGAGGTCCGTCACCGCCCCACCCGCGAACCGTTCGATGGCGCGCACGTCCTCGATACAGCGCGAGATCAGCTGTCCGCTCTGCGCATGGTCGTGGTACGTGAACGGCAGGTATTGGATATGGTCATACATCCGGTTACGCAGGTCGTAACCGACATGTGCCGCGATCCATTCCGACCAGTAGCGGTTGCCCAATGTCAGTAACGCGGAAAGAAGCCCCACCCCAAGGAGCAGAAACGCCGAGCGGACCAGATAAGCGGTTTGGCCCTGGACCAATCCATCATCGATCACGGAGCGGATAATGCGCGGCACGGCGAGACTGAGTCCCGTGAGGACTAACAGCATAAACAGAGTCGCCAGTATTTGCCAGAAATACGGTTTCAGGAAAATTTGTATGCGGACCAGATGTTTCATAGCGGGATAAATAGGATACCATAAAAAAAGTTCTCTGAAACATCCAGCAGGATGAAATTCCCGCCAGAGCCCCTAAAAAATGAGGGTGGTATAATCCCCGTGCGTTTCAAATTCGCTTAAGGGAAGAAGGCATGAAGCTCCACGAATATCAATCGAAAATGATTTTTGCAAAATATGGAATTCCCATCCCAAACGGACGGGTGGCGGCTACCGCAGAAGAAGCGAAACACATCGCAGAAGAACTGGGTGGCCGCGTTGTTATTAAATCGCAGGTGCTCGTGGGTGGACGCGGCAAAGCTGGAGGTGTAAAAGTTGCCAGGGACCCGAAGGAAGCCGGGGAATATGCCGGGCAGATCCTGGCGATGTACATCAAAGGCTTGCCTGTTCGCAAAGTGCTCGTGGATGAAGCCGCCGCCATCGAGCACGAAATCTATTTTGCAATCACGAATGACCGCGCCGCCAAGAAGCCAGTCATGATCGCATCCGCAGCCGGCGGCGTGGATATTGAAGAAGTAGCAGCTACCACTCCTGAGAAGATCATCAAGGTTTATATCGATCCTTTACTTGGCTTACGAGATTTTCAATCGCGTGATATTGCCGCGTCCATTGACTTGCCGCGCGAGCTCTGGCGCGATTTTAGTAAGATCGCCGCGGGGCTGTGGCGAGCCTACCTTGAAACGGACGCGACCCTGGCAGAGATCAACCCGCTCGTGATTACCAAAGACAAGCGATTGGTCGCGCTGGATGGCAAAATGATCATCGACGACAATGCACTGTTCCGCCACCCGGACCTTGCTGAAATCCGTGACATTGACGAGGAAGCACCCGCCGAGACGGAGGCACGTCGGCACGGGCTTTCATTCATCAAGCTGGATGGTGACATTGGCTGCATGGTCAACGGTGCGGGCCTGGCGATGACCAGCATGGATATTGTCAAGCTCTTTGGCGGCGAGCCTGCCAACTTTCTGGATATCGGCGGAGGCGCGGGGGCTGAGAAGGTTGCCGCGGCCATGCGCATTATCCTTTCGGACCCTAACGTCAAAGCAGTTCTGTTCAACATCTTTGGCGGCATCACGCGTGGTGACGAAGTGGCCCGTGGAATTCTCTCCGCCATGGAGGAGGTCAAGCCCAAGGTGCCGATGGTGATTCGCCTGGTGGGAACGAATGCCGAAGAGGGTCGCAAGCTCCTGGAGAACGCAAACATGATTACTGCAGAAACACTGGCAGATGCCGCAAAGAAGGCAGTCGCTGCTGCAAAGGGAAACTAATCCATGAGCATACTCATCAACAAAAATACCCGTCTTCTTGTGCAGGGCATCACCGGCAACGAAGGCCTCTTTCACACCACCCAGATGCATGCATATGGCACAAATGTGGTCGCGGGCGTGACACCCGGCAAAGGCGGCGAATGGGTGCTGGACGGAAAAGTTCCCGTCTTCGATTCGGTTAAGCTCGCCGTCGATGCGACGGGCGCAAACTGTACGTGTATCTTCGTTCCAGCCCGCTTCGCACCTGATGCCATGTTCGAAGCAGCGGACGCTGGCATCCCGTTGATCGTCTGCATCACCGAAGGGATTCCCGTGCAGGATATGATGCGGGTTC
>JAICRQ010000324.1 GCA_025966435.1 Anaerolineales bacterium
GATCGTATGGGGTATCGCCTCGAGGGACCGCCGTTGAGTCACCGGGGAAAAACAGAATTGATCTCCGAAGGTGTGACCTTCGGCGCGATCCAAATCCCACCGAGCGGACAGCCGATTGTGATGATGGCAGATTGTCCTACCACGGGTGGATATCCTAAGATTGGAACAGTTGCCAGTGCAGACCTGCCCCTGCTCGCCCAGTGTGTGCCGAACAAGAGCAGGATTCGTTTTCGGCAAACAACCGTGGAAAAAGCGCAGAGCAGGTATCGCCACTTGATAATTGGGTTGGATGGAGTTCTGGAAGCCAATGAGACATGATGCGGCTTGGAAGGAATGATGAAAATCGACCTCAACTGCGACATAGGTGAGAGCGTGGGCAATGAGGAAGCGATCATGCCTTACATTACATCCGCCAACATTGCCTGTGGATTTCATGCAGGCGATGAAGTGAGTATGAGGAGGACCGTCCGACTGGCGAAGAAATATGAAGTTGCCATTGGGGCTCACCCGGGCTGGAAAGATAAAGAGGGATTCGGGCGGCGCGAGATGTCCGTATCACCGGATGATGTAGAAGCGCTGGTGCTGTATCAAATCGGCGCACTTTATGCTATTGCGAAAGTAGAAGGACTGGAGTTGCGTCACGTCAAGCCGCATGGCGCTCTGTATAATCAGGCTGCAAAAGACAAACTCCTCGCGAAGGCTATTGCACGCGCAGTGAAACGCTTCAACCCGGATCTTACTCTCGTGGGGCTGGCAGGCTCGAGCTTGATAGAGGCGGGAGTCGAAGCCGGACTCAGGGTTGCCGGAGAAGGATTCCCGGACCGGAACTATAATTCTGATGGGACATTGATTTCCCGCCGGGAGAGAAATGCACTCTTAGAATCTCCGGAGGAAGTTGCCATCCATGCCGTGAAGCTTGCTAAGGAAGGCATTGATTTTAGCGGGCGGCGTGTTCACGTGGATACCCTTTGCCTGCACGGGGATCATCCGTACGCGGCGCAAAATGCGAAATTGGTCCGTAATGTATTGAAAGAATCTGGCATTGACATTCTTGCCTTATAAAGCATAGAGCGAGACCACGGTCTCGCTCTATGCTTTATAAGGCAATTACTTTGACCGTTGTATTAATCTCCGACAGGGACAACCTCAGCCTGAGGGACAACAGCGGGCAGTGTTTTGATCTCACGATAAGTCAAGGTCCAGACAATGGAGGTGTACACCTCCTTCCAACTGCCTATGAGGAGCCAGGGGGAGAAGGCAATGGTGAAGAATAGCGGCAGGACGAAGAGTCCTGCGGCGATCCAAGGAAGAGGACCTGTGAGGAACAGACTGAAAATTCCAAACAGCAACAAGACAGGGATGGCAGACACGAAAGCAGCGACGATAACAGTGACAACTAATATGGGTAGCGTAATGATGAAAGCAATGATGGAAACGACGACCCAGGCAATGCCCAGCCCAATCATGACCAACCACATCAAACCAGCGCTTTTCCAGTTCTCGCGTACCAGGCCAAAGCCTTGTTGGAGTGATTCACGCACGCCAGCATTCTCCAGAACAGCAACCCGCCAGAAGAAGGGGCGTAGCAAGCCAAAAAAGATGCTCCAGATGAGGACGATAAAGCCTCCGAGGAAGATCAAACTGAAGATGCCTACGAGGCTTGCCGGGCTGAGGTTCGCGTTGCCATTTGTTGCCGATACGAAAAAGCTCGCAGCGCCAATCAGCAATGCCACGAAGAACAGTATAGCTGGCAGGTTCACAATCAGGTTGATCAGGAACAGCCGCCAAGCTGCGCGCGACCATCCAATACGAAAGCCCTCGCGTACGGTCATCTTGGTACCGGTGTTTTCATACTCATCCACCATACGGATCACGGCACAGGCAGAAACATAAGATGCAACCGCCAAGGCAATGCTGATCAACAGCATGAACAGGACGAAAACGCCGACGGTCCAGAGGAAGGCGCTGAGCGCCTCGCCCGTGATGTTCGCCTCCGGAATCCCTTCCGTAAACAGTTTGTTCAGTTCACCCCTGAAGTAGTCGATGGCTTCCTGTACACTTCCAAAGGAGGGACCTTCGTAACTTTGGTTATCTTCCTGAAACTGCATGCCGTTGTTCCCACTACCGTTGAGCGAGCTGCCTGCTGCAAGAGCCAATATCAGGCCGAGTACCCACAGTGTGCGGTAGTTCCATAGGATGTGCCAGGCACGCTGTAAGATTTTGATGGGGTCTATCATTTGTTTCTCCTTATTGTTGAACGTGATGCTTCAGTCTTTGGTAACGTGGGCGAATGTCAGCCTTCTAGGGCTTGACCATGTCCCTGACGCTGGTGACGAGTCCACCAGATCGCGAGCCAGCTCAGGTAGAGCAGCGCAATCGAGGTTTGTAAAATCCTTTGTGGAAGCGATGTCCTTGTGAATCTCTCTGCGGATGCTGCCAGTGCAAGTGAATTGCCTTCGAGTACACCAATTCGTTCGAGCGCGGCGGACCAGTCTGCCGCGCTCCAGGCGTCGAGCCTCATCCAATCCGAAACGGTAGTCAGCCATCCGATCCGATCGGCTACCGATAACATATCGTAGATGAAAAATGATGTATTGATAATGATCCAAACGGCAAGAAGTGCAACCGGGATCATCCACCAGCCAACTTCTAAAATCCGGTTCCGAACCGGTGCTGTTTTCTGACGGGGCAGGCGCAGGCGTATCTGCGCCGCAAACTTCTCCGGGGGAGAAAACTCTGCGGTTGGGGCTTCCTGCAAAAAAGCCGATAACGTTTCCAAAGAAGCCAGCTCTGCACGGCAGGCATCGCATTCATCCAGATGCGTTTCTACCTGCTGAAGACGGCTGCCGTGAAGTTCACCATCCAGATAGGGATTTAACCATTCCATCACATGGTCAGACATATCTCGCCTCCGTCTGCATGAATAACTTTCGTTCTAGCTTTTCTTTCAGTAATTTGCGGGCATAATTCAATCGCGACATAACTGTACCAACCGGGATATTCAGCGTGTCTGCAGTTTCCTGATAAGACAATCCTTCATACTCTCTCAGTACCAGCACAGCCCGACAGGCATCTGGCAGGGACAAAACTGCTTTCTTCACTAAAGTTGCCTGTTCTTCTTGAAAGGCGATCGCTTCCGGGCCGGGTTGTGGGTCACGCAACTGCATATCTTCCAGAGAATTGGGCAGGATGCGTTTCTCCTTGCGGAGCATGTCCGTTGCTGCGTTGATGGCGATGCGGTACAACCAGTTACGAAGAGACGTCTGCGGGCGAAACGACGGGAGGTGCAGCCAGGCCTGGATAAAGGTCTCCTGGGCGGCATCTTCGGCAATTTGTGTGTTGCCGTACATGCGATAGATCACATTCCTCACGCCCTGGGCATGGATGCACACCAGCTCGCTGAACGCGTTTTGCTCGCCATTTTTTGCCCGGAACACCAGTTCTGTTTCATTGACCGCTGCGGTACTCGTCACTCTGATCGTCGCCTTTCTTGGAATTCCTGCGCTTTCCTAACTATATACGTAAAAGTTCCTGTTTTTATTCGGAATATTAAAGGCAAAAGCGGAGAAACTGAGGTTTCTCCGCTTTTGAGCCTATTGCGTGAGCCTAATTTTCTGCGATAACGATGATTTTGTCTTCGGGGGAGAATGTTATCGTTTCAGACTTCTTCGGGTTCGTGTGGACGCCGTATGCCTTGCCTGCGTCATTCGCTTCGGCAGAGATGCGGTAGCCGAGCGGTGTCTCGCCGCGCCGGCGGGCTGCTTCTGTAACGGTGTAGAAGTTGACGGGTGTATCGGTCGCGACGTAATCGCTCACGGGCTTGAGATAGATTTCCGCTCCCTCCGGATCGAAGATGTCGGTGAACACGTCAAACAGATCCGCATTTTCGGAAAGCTGCGCCATCATCAAGCTGATGAGATGCTCGCTGACGATGAAATCGTCCACCTGGGTGGCTTCGGCGAGCTCGCGGTTGCGCAGGTCCAGCATTTCACTGACGATGGAGAAAGGCGTTTCATCCTTCTGTCCCATGTCGCGCAAGTGCAGCAAGGTCACGAGAGTTTTCGCGTCGGCTTCCTGCGGTGCCACAGTGCTGTATGCCAGCACAATGACATGATCGTAATCCTGCACGCCGAGCTTGTTGAGCAGGTCGCGATCGGTAGTTTCTCCCTCTTCCACCATGAGCGTTTGGTTTTTCAGTTTACCGCCGTTCGCATTGATCTGTTTTTCAATATTGTAGATATCGGCGACCACAGTCACTTGAGAACCCTGGGCAACATAATGATCCAGCTCGCGGACGATGGTTGTACCGCTGCGGTTCCAACCCAGGATGAGGCACTTCTCGGGCTGAGTCTCCAGCGCATTACGGTTCGAGCGAATGGCCGATTCGTTAATCGGGGGCAGGCTCGGATTGGTGACTCGGATCGTATCATCATCGGCGGAGAGGGCAAAAATGTGATCACCAGACTCAATACGAGTGTCCATAGGCGGGCTGAGTAGAATTTGCCCATTTGCCTTTCGCAGCCCCATCAGACAGGAATCC
>JAICRQ010000448.1 GCA_025966435.1 Anaerolineales bacterium
AAAAATGCCAGCGCGGTGCGCTGGCATCTGTTCTCACATCGATATGATTAATTTCAAACGACTTCTGGTCTACGGACAATCCAGATAAGAGCGATTCCTGTGATGGCTCCAGCAACCAGGCCGCTGGTGACGGCGATGACCGTGGTGCCGACTACAGGGTTGATCAGGGGATCGGTGAAGAGGGATAAAACTGCCTGGCTCGCCCAGTAACCGATTGCCCAGGCAATAGCGCTGGCAACCACCCAGGTGAGGATCTGGGGGATTTCACGTCGCAGCACGGGCCACTGTACCAGCGCCACGATGACGCCGAACAAAAAGTAGCCAATAAACGCTGCAAACACAGTGCTGGGCAATAACTGGATCAATAATAATCCTAAAATATAACCGGCAGCCCAGGAGAGCCCATCCGTCCAATCCCACTGCGTGCTGGCAGTGACGTAGCGCCGGAGCACCAGCCACTGCGCCAAACCAATAACAGTCCCGGCGAGCACCGGGACTGCTATTTGGGCTAAGCCCAGGCTGAGCGCATCTACGAGCAGAATGGTGGGGAGAAATCCCAGGAGCATTCCGCCGGCTGTGGCAAGGGTCCAGCCCAGCCACAAACCGAGCTCATTACGCTCAACCTTGACTTCATCAATGTCTATCGTCATCTTGTGGGCAGGTTAGGCGCGGCGCATGAGTCCAACGAGGAACAACAGCACCACTGCGCCACCAATGGCGACCAGGACACTATAGATGTTGAACCCGGTCACACCCGGCGCACCGAAGGCGTTCATCAGGAACCCACCGATAAGGGCGCCGACGATACCCACCACAATGTTGGCGAGTGCGCCCATCTGGGCATTGCGGCCCATGATCATGCTGGCGATCCAACCTGCCAGCGCCCCCAAGATAATCCAAACCAAGATATTTGTAAGCATTCTGCCTCCTTTAGTTTTGTGAGAACGGTCTAACTATACAATCGCCAACCGGATTCTTCAATTAGGGATGTCATCACTCATCTGGGGGTAATCCCTGATTAATGCTTTTCTCATTTTTCGGTATAGTGGGAAAAATAAGGAGACTCCATGTATTACAGAACTGTACCTACACGCAGCCGCGGACGCGGCTCTGGATGCTCGGGCAGGTTGCTAATGGCAGCCGCGATCGCGGCATTTTCCCTCTTTTCCTATTTTAGTTCCCGGCAGGATAACCCTGTGACTGGCGAGACACAGTATATCGATATTACCCCTGAGCAGGAGATCGCTCTCGGACTGGAAGCAGCGCCGCAAATGGCTGCCGAATTCGGCGGGCTGGATGAGAACGCGCAAGACCAGGCACTTGTCGATGAAGTCGGTAATCGGATCGTTCAAAGCTCCCCTGCTGGCAATTCGCCCTACCAGTTTGATTTCCACCTGCTCGACGATGACCAGACGATCAACGCCTTTGCCTTGCCGGGCGGGCAGATCTTTATCACCCGAGCCTTATACGATAAGCTGACGACGGAAGGTGAGCTTGCCGGCGTGCTGGGGCATGAGATCGGACACGTCATTGCCCGCCACTCAGCAGAGCACATCGCCAAGGCAAAGCTCACCGAAGGGCTCACCGGCGCGGCGGTCATTGCCGCGTACGACCCGAATAACCCTTCCAGCGCCAGCCGGGCGCAGATCGCCGTCCTGATCGGACAGTTGATCACCCTGCGCTACGGGCGCGAAGATGAGTTGGAATCGGACTATCTGGGAGTCTGCTTCATCAATGACTCGGGCTATGATCCGAATGAACTGGTCGGCGTGATGCAGGTGCTGGCGTCTGCGCAAACCGGCGACCGCCCGCCTGAGTTCTTCAGCACCCATCCCAACCCCGAGAACCGTGTGGCACGTATCCAGAACGCCATACAGAACATCAACGCCTGTCCGTAATCGATAGCTAGCAGAAGATATGGCGGCAGTGCAACTGCTCAGAAGTCCATCGGAAACGATGGACTTCTTAATATCTTCAAACTAAAGCCCCCTAAATCTGTATTGAAAAGCCCTGTGCAACCTACTATAATGAGTGATTAAGGTCTGTTTTTATTATGAGAAGTCCAGACTACCATATTGCTGTCAGCGATTTTCAATCGGCGCATCTGCGAGCCAAACTGCAGGGAGTTTTAGCGCGCATCACCGGCAAGTCCAACGAGCTGCTTTCCTACGAAGAGATCGCGGACAAACTCAAGCTGCAGGGACGTTCCGACAAAGGACTTCAAAATATTCCCATCGATGCCATCGTCGGGAGCGTAGGGCGATACACGGATTTCACGCGTACCTTCCTGCCACGCCGCGCCGATGACCAGCAGCGCTGGGCGAACGTCAAGGCTGCCTCCATGGATCCCATCGGAGGAGGTTTGGAGCCTATCGAAGTGTACAAGGTCAGCGAAGTGTACTTTGTGCTCGATGGCAACCACCGCGTGTCCATCGCCCGCCAGGAGGGCGAGAAAACCATTCAGGCACACGTGATCGAAATCCAGACGGAGATCCCCCTGACACCAGACGTCCAGCCAGACGAATTGATCGTCAAAGCAGAATACGCCAACTTCCTTACTCAGACGGGATTGAACAAAACCAGGGAACCGATCGACCTGAAAATCACGATCCCTGGCGGATATCAAAAGCTTCTGGATGAGATCTCCACCCGTCTCTGCCAGATGAGGCAAGAAGGTCAGAAGGAGCCCTCGCTCGCGGACGCAGCCGCGAACTGGTACCACGAAATCTACCTACCCTTTGCGGAAGCCGTGCGCGAGCGCGGCATGATGCGCTGGTTCCCAGACCGAACCATTACCGACCTCTATGTGTGGATGTCCAAGCACCGCGAGGAATTGGAGAAGGGACTGGGCTGGACGATCCGCCCGGAAGCCGCGGCGGAGGCGGTCATCCAGACGAAGAACCGCCGCGCCACCGCCGAAGAAGCGAAGACCGGGAGCTGGCGCAAAGCACGCCTGATCAACCGGTATTCGGAGCACCTCTTTCGCGACATCCTTGTTCCAATTGGCAGAGCCACAGAAAGCTGGGATGCATTGGAGCAGGCAATACAGATCGCAAAGAGAGAAAACGCCAACATCCTTGCGCTCCACACCGTAAGCACGCAGAAGGACGTGGATGACCCGGAAGTGAAAACACTACAGGACAGGTTCAACCAGGTCTGTTCAAAGGAAGAGGTGCGTGGCGTCCTGGCGATTGAAGTCGGCGAGCCCACGCAAAAGATTCTCGAGCGCTCTGCATTGACCGATTTGATCGTGATGAAGATTTCCTATCCCCCCTCCGTTGGGCTCAAAGTCCTAGCGTCCAACGTGCGGACGTTAATCGCACGCTCTTCACGCCCGATCCTGGCGATCCCGGGCATCATTTCCAGTTTCCAACACGCTCTCTTAGCTTTCGACGGAAGCCCGAAAGCAAAGGAAGCTCTGTTCGTCGCCACCTATCTGGCAGAGCAGTGGCAAACGAAACTGACAATCCTCACCGGCCTGGGAGACCAGGAAGTGGACT
>JAICRQ010000488.1 GCA_025966435.1 Anaerolineales bacterium
AGGACAGGTAAAGGGTGTCTCTATGGTGCCTCTATCCTGCTTCTATCCCTTCTCTATGCTTTGTGTTTTTCATGGTGATATTCCTGCGCCGTAAGGCGGCGGTCTTCCCCTGACAGGACGGTTTGACGTTCCCCGCGGGTTCGAAGGAAATATACACCGCAACCCGGCGGACTCAGTTGACAGGCAGCTTTCGATTTGCAAGGAATTCTGACATGCAGGGTCGTATTCACCGTACATGCGGAGACATCGGATGTCTCGCCGATTGCGGGCGGAAAGTAAGGTAGCTGTAAAGTATTCTTCTCCTCGGAGAGGGTATAAGGATTTGAACGTAAAGATGACAAGCCCTTCTCCTTTGCTCTACGACACCTATTATCATATCTATAGTCGCGGTGTGAACGGTGAAAATATCTTTGTGGAAGAACGGAATTACGGCCTTTTTCTGAAGTTATTTGAAAAACACCTTAGCTCTGTTGCCGATCTGTTTGCTTATTGTCTGTTGCGGAATCACTTCCATCTTTCGGTGAGGATCAAGCCCGCGGAGGAAATACTCGAAACAAGAAAGACCCTAAGGGTTTCGCCTGCAAACGGTCATCAATCCAGGCGAGGTAACTCAACCAGCCAGGAAGAGGGTCAGTCAAGAAAACCCTTAGGGTCTAAATATGTCAGTGATCAATTCTCGAATTTCTTCAACGCTTATGCCAAGACAATTAACAAAGCCTATGGGCGGACAGGTAGCTTATTCCAGCACCCGTTTGGACGTGTGCCTATTACCACAGACAGACAATTCTGGAATGTGATCGCGTACATCCATCAAAACCCGCAGAAACACGGATTTGTGAAAGACTTTCGCGATTGGAAGTATTCTTCCTATGGAGTTATCCTAACGGGAAGACCCACCGTGATAAAGCACAACGAAGTGATGAAGTGGTTTGGAACACGGGATGATTATTTGACACTTCATAGACAGTGGGTAACGGACGCCCAGGCAAAATGGTTCACCGGTGAGGATTTTGATTGACGTTTCAGAAAAGACCCTAAGGGTTTCTTCTGTAAACCTTTGTCATATTAGGCGTGAGGAGTCTCTCTAACAGCCTGGAGAATTAGCCAGGAAAACCCTTAGGGTCTCGTCTCGTAGACTGGGGGACGTACCCCATTCTGACGTTTTCCGATGCCCCGGAGATGGAGATCGTCCTGCACGCCAGCGTCCGGCGCCGCCCGGACCAGCCGGCGCTGGGGGCAGGCTAGCCCTCCACCGTCACCACGGCGCTCGCCGCCGCCAATGCGATCTTCGATGCCACGGGCGTACGCTTGCGCCAGATGCCGTTTACGGCGGAGCGGGTAAGCGCGGCGCTGATTCGTAGCGGATAAGATTGAAAAATTTCTGGGAACTGTTGAACGCAGATGGTAACCAGGTAGCGATGGGCGGAGAATATCTGCCTATGCTTTCCATCGAAGTCTGGGTATACTACTTAAGGGAAGCGCTCCATGATTCAGCGATGAAAATTCAGGATCATCTTCTTTTTGTCATCCACTCCGCCTTATTTTGAGGATCACAATTTTTAGCGCTTGTCCACACTGCTGCTATGCAGCGTGCTACGCTTATCTCACGCATGCTCCGCATGTGTATCTAAACTCTGGATTGCAATTTGCAGGTTAGAGCTCAAATTCTAGATTTAGATCTTTATGCGGCACTTTGTAAGTGAAAAGGCTGGCGCAATGCCCGAATTGACAATCGATTTCCAATCCCTGCCGGAAGAATACCAGCATGTCATTCGGCTGGCACAGGATCGATATCAGGTCACCGTCGTGCCACTGCAGATCCTGGTTGGGGGATGGTCGGGCGCCGTCGTCTATCTGGTCAGCGTTTCGGCAAACGAACCCAAACGCGTCGAGCATTGCATTCTCAAACTGGATCGCAAAGGCAAAAACGCCAGGTCCGATGAAGTCACGCGGCATCACACGGTGATGAGCAAGTCCACGCCTGCGTTTGCCCGCGCACACATTGCCGAGCTCGTGTTTGACCGGGTCGAACATGAGGGGATCATCGCAATCTTTTATCGTATTGCCGGTCAATCCCTGCTCAAGTATCTGCCCTTATCGAAATACGAACGGCAAAGTCAGCTTAAAACCCTTTTTACACAAACCAATACGGTTCTGTTGAATGCGTGGAATGGCAATCCCACATTCGAACAAGCCGTTCATCCACAAAAAGTATTGCATACCTGGCTCGGCTTTCGGCTGGAGGCTGGCGGCAATACGGAACGTTTTCTGCAGGAGACCCGCGGGGTGAATCCAGATGTCGCAGGCTTGCTCATCAATGGACGCGTTTTCCCAAATCCATACCTTTATGCGCGCAAGCCTGAAGCATGGGGAACCGCGCGCGCCATTGATGTGGCGACCGGCTTCATCCACGGTGACTTGAACACCAATAACATCCTGGTTAAATTTGCAGACGATAAAGAATCGCTTGCGGGCTATTATCTGATCGATTTTGCGCTGTTTAAAGAAGACATGCCACTGTTGTATGACCAGCGCTATTTGGAAATGTCGTACCTGATGCATGCCATGCGGCATGTCTCTTTTGCGAAGTGTGTCAACTTTCTCACATTGTTAGCCGTGGCGGATATGCCGGACCCTCACAAGGTGCCCATCGAGATGTCCGGTGTGAGTGAAGTGATCGGGTCTGCTCGAGGTGCATTTGCGGCATGGGTGGAAGCAACTCATCCCAGCCTGCATGATGATCTATGGGGACAGTACTGGCTGGCCGGGGTCGCGGCAGGACTGGCATATTGTCACAAAGCCGGTCAACCCGAGGAAGGACGTCTTGCCGGGTTGATCTATGCCGCGGCCAATCTCAGGCGTTATGCTGCATCGTTCCACCTGCCTCAGCCGACAACTGTAGAGCTGCTCTACGATGAACATCGAAGCCAAGAAGAATCGCAAGGCGCGTCAAAGACAAAGCAACCAAAACATAATCTTCCCGCGCAACCGACTCCGTTCATCGGGCGCGCCAAGCAGATCGCTGCGATCAAAGAATTGCTGCACCGCGCCGATACGCATCTGGTCACTCTGCTGGGACCCGGCGGCACCGGCAAGACTCGTTTGAGCTTACAAGTCGCACAGGAGATGCTCGACCAATTCCTCAACGGTGTCTATTTCGTCCCACTGGCTGACGATACAGATGCCAATC
>JAICRQ010000474.1 GCA_025966435.1 Anaerolineales bacterium
CGGCGGTAAAACCCTTTGACAAATTGAACATCGCGACGCAGCAGCAGCGGACCGATCAGCCCATAGGCAAAGCGCGGATGAATATTGACAATGTCTGTATCCAGCCAGATGATGATATCGCCCTGTGTGCAGTACAGGCTTTTCCAGAGCGCTTCCCCTTTGCCGCGTCGCGCCCCATAACCTGGCAAAACCTCCTGGTGAATATACACAGGTACACCCAGGCTTTGGGCGATCTCGCGCGTTCGATCTTCGGAATTGGAATCGATCAGAACGATTTCGTCCAAAAGCGGGGCAGTTTCCACCAGCGCCCCTTTGATGGTCTGGATCACGTTTCCTACTGTTTTTTCTTCGTTGAGAGCCGGCAGCGCCAGGCTGATCGAAAGCCCGCGTGCCCGCTTGAGACTCAACAAATAGTTAAGATCCTCGAATTCATCGGCATGGAAGGTGTTTTCTGCAAACCACTTATCCACCAGCACAGAGATGGCCGTTTGCCCTGCCTCTTCACTCTCCAGGCTGAATGGGGTAGGCTGGCTGGTCTTGACCACCATCACACCCCGCTGACTCACATCCATCATCCGTTCCGCCACCGGACCGATGGAGGTGAATTCGTCTGCCGAACGCGCGCTGGCGCCCATCACGGTCAAATCAAACTGGCGGGCGGACTCAAAGATGATCTCCGCCGGGTCATCGGTGATGGTACTTTGCTTCTTTACATCGGGCAGATTCTTCAGGACGCGTTCCATCCCGCGAAATGCGGCATCCTGTTTACGTTCGGAGTCGGCAGAGACCATATGAAGGGACGTTATGTCCGCGGGCTGGGAGCGACTCATAGAGAGCGCGGTTCGCAGGGCCAGTTCTGCATAGGGGCCGCCGCGCACAGGCACCAAAATATTCTGGAAGGTATCTGTGATGTGTGAATTGACAATGGCAATATCGCAGGGAGGCTGAGTCAAGACATCCATGGGGGTCGCTTTGATCGCTTCGAACTGACACGGATATTCCAGAATCAATAGATCGGGCTTTTCTTTTTCAATAATCCGTACAATCTCCTCCAATGGACGATGTACCGCAAAGACCTGCGTCCCGCCGCGCAGCTGTTCCGTCATGGAAAGATGCCTCAACCTCTGGCGGACTTCCTGCACAGGCACGGCTGCGCTGCTGAGCGATTCCCCCTCCGGAACAAAGACAAGACCCACCAGCTTAACTTTATCTGCACCGGCAATGGCGCGGGCGGCATTGATCGCCGAAGTCGATTCGCAGCCATAAATGATCGGCACGAGGATTTTCTTAAAGAGCCTGTTTTTTAGACCAGCTTTCACAAAACCTCCTACGATTTATCTAACAAGCAGCGGCGCAATCTCGCGCGCATAGATTCCTTCCCAGGAAAATTCCCTGCGCACGCGCGTACGCATGCGGAATACAGGATCGAACGAAAGGTGATTTACGATCCGGTTGGCAAGCTCTACGGGGTCGGCGTCAGGCGAAAAGTATGTGGCGTTGGTGCTCCCCAGGCTTCTCAATGGTGGGATGTCCGAGCAAAAGATCGGCAAGCCCGCCAGCCCGGCTTCCAGAATAGGAATGCCGAATCCCTCTTCTATGGATGGCATGAACAGGGCATCAGCGAGATGATAAAAATCCTGTATCACTTCATCCGGGATGTATCCATCCGTCAACTCCGCGAGAAAATGAACGACATGTTCCAGCTTTAGATCGTTCCGCAAGGACATGAGCATCTCAAAGTAATCTACATTCGCAGGGTTGTGCGGTCCCAGTGGACCAGTGACGACCAATCTGGTGCCGGGAAAATGCTTTACCAAATTTTCGCAAACCCGCAGCGCCAGCTCAATGTTCTTTCTCGGCGTGATGCGCACAGGCAGCAGAAACAGAGGCGACGCCTTAAGCAAATCGAGCCGGCGCAGATAGTCACGCGTCTGGTCTTCGAGTTTATGAAACGCTGCGACGTCCACACCGTTGGGGATCACTGAAATATCATCTTTGCCGATCTGAAACAGCTCCGCAAGTTCCTGCTGGCGCGCTTCAGACACGGTGACCTGCTTCACGCCCTCCCAGGCTTGCCGCAGCAAATCCCAGGGATATCCATCGTGCAGCTCATGGCGATAGCGTGGCGTCGTCCATGCCAGATCGTGATGCCATACGATGACCTGGAAAATGTTGCTCAGGTTCTTCACTGCAGCGGTCAACACCAGATTCTTATTCAGCGAGCAAACATTGTGAGCAATCAAGATGTCGGTCTCCTCCAAGGCCTCATTCAGCTCGGCAGCGAGGGAATCGGCAAGTCTGGAAAAGCTCGGCGGAAGATGCCCGGCATCTAACTCCGCTTTCATCGCAAGGATTTCTGGATGCCGCGAATCGGCGAGCGGGACCTGCATAAACGGGATACGCGGATCGGTCTGCTCGCCTCGCCCCGCCACAATGCGGACCTGGTGACCTGCATCTGCCATCAGGCGTGCCTGGTGACCGAGGACACTTTCCACGCCTCCAACGATGGGAGGCGCCGAATAGTGCAGAAGCGCGACCTTTGTCACAGCGCGCTTTCCCGAGTCCCATGGGTCGCCAGATCGATGAACGCCATCTGAGGCTTATCCCGGTGGACGGTCAGATACTCTGAATTGACACACCTGTTCATTCCTTGATCCTTAACCATAAAGATTGATAGGGCTGTAGAGTTACGATGTTGTTCGATACATCGTCCATTCGGTTCTCAGTGATCAGATCGACGAATCCGCCCGCAAATAAGCCAAAGATTTCCTTTGCCTCCAACTTCACTCTTTGCGGGTGTTCTGAAATATTGTGGAGGCAAAGCACACGCGTGATTCCATCTGGTGAGAAACGGAGGACCGCGAAGACTGCTTCGCCGTAATCCAGGATCTCCTGCCTGCCATGCGGGTGAAATGCGGGCGACCCTGCGCGGGCGCGAAGCAATTGGGTATATCGCTGAAAGACCTGATACCGCAGGGATGATTCCTCCTCCAGTTCGCGCTCGAAGCTAGCGAGATCGAACTTCTGACGGTTGATGGTCCTGTTTCGACCGGTCAGATCCACGCCCGCGTGCCAGCTGCGCGAGCCGAACAGACTGTGAAAGTAAATGCCCGGCACACCGACCAGCGCCAGCATAATTGCCTGAGAAATCATGAAACGATCCACCTGGAGGCTGAGCGGTTCCTCAGAGTCCGGGTTTGAGAGTGCGTCGAAATAATTGATGTTCATCTCATACGGGATTTGCCTGCCACTCACATCGTTCTTGTAAGAGATAAGCCCACCGTGGTCGATCACCCGTTGAATGAG
>JAICRQ010000393.1 GCA_025966435.1 Anaerolineales bacterium
AAATCGCATCATAGGGAAAGTTCCTTTTCTGCTTCTTAACGGATGGATACGTGAACTTTTCACCTGGAAATCCAGGTGAAAATTCAAATATCAAGCTAAAAATTGGGCGACAATACATAACACAAAACCCCAAAGGTCAAACGGACCTTCGGAGCCTTCTGACAGGGCGGATTATAACAAAACCGCGTCGGCAAATTGTCAACGCGGCGTAAGAAAAATATTAGACCTGGGGTGTATAGACAAACTGATTTTTGAGGAGTTCGCAAAATGAAGTGATTTGGCTTGCTGGAACAGCTTCTTCTGGTTCTACTTTTCCCGCCTGTGTTCGAATTGCAGACCCAGTATTCTATAGAATTAATTTTCACTCCACCCTCCACCACATAGACTTCGTATAAGCAACACGCAAGCCTGCTCTTTCCAGGTTGAGGTGACTGGGCGAACCAAATTCGACGAAACTGGTGATCAAGTCACAGTTGTGTTTTTCGGCTTGTGCAATACGGTGATGGATCATTGCGGTGTGACAGCCCCTGCCGCGAAACCCTGGCAGCGTGGCCGCATCTGCCAATACGCCAATCCCGTTTTCCACATAGAGGACACCCACTGCCGCGGGGATATCGTCCACATGCGCAATGTATAGATACACGTTAGATTTTGCTCTGTTGAGCCACGACAGAACAGCTTCTTTCTCCTGATGATACAGGCGCGGCAAGCCGAAGCCTTCCTGGTAAAGGTCCAGGAAAAGGTCGATTTCGTTTGATTGAATTCCCCGGACTCTGAGTTGTTCCGTAGATGAGGCTTTGGTTGCAAGTGATGGAATGCCGTAAACGGCCGTATTAAAACCCATCTGAGCGAACCGCAGTTTGTGCAAACGCGAAGCCAAAGAGCTACTTAAGTTGCCCGGCATAATTTCAAACCGGAAGCTGAGGTTATGTCGCCCGAAAAGATCGATGATTTCCTCAAGATAAACCTCGCTGGAAGTTTCCAACCCTAACACCTTATTCCCATACCAGAAGTCTGGCCAGGCTTCGATTAGAAACGCATTGACGTTCCCATAGCGTTTGATCTCGATCTGCAACGGGTTACCCTTTGCCTGCTGCATCCCTTCCAGCCTGGAAAGCGAATAATCGATATCACTTTGCTCGATCCGTTGGGCGAGCTGTCTTGTCATTGGAGGGAGAATCATATCAATCTCTTTTACTTACTGGCTTCCTCGTGACGCTGCGATGGAGAAGCGTTCTCCTCCATTTCGACAGAGCTATTCCTCGAGTGCAGCCGCGAGGAAATGGGTCGGAGCAGCTCGCGCCAGATTACTTCACCATCCACAGACGGCAGGGGCAGGAAGCCGCCGAAGCCATAGAAAAGGTTGGTGGAAATCAAGCTGGCAATTAACCCGGACCAGAAGCCCGGCGCAATTTTTGGGGCAAGTGTAATCAAAGTTCCGGCGACAACTAGATTGAAGACCGGTCCTCCCAGGGACCGTATTAGATGGACGTGACCCGGAATCGTACTTTGATCCCCGTGATATAGGTTAACATCCCGCGTGACAGTGATCAGCAGCTCATCCATCGCGCTGTTGACCATCTTGCCGCTCAGAATATGCCCAAAGGCGTGCAAACATGTGGTGATTTCCACGGCAATGGTGAAGAATAGGGACTGATACAACCGGCCTGTGAGGCTGAGATTGACATTCAACAGATTAATCAGGAAATGCAAGCTGAAGAACACAAACGGACTCAGCCAGGTAATGGGAGTGACAAGCAAACTGACTCCCCAGATACGCCCAATGGGAATGCGGCGCACCGTATCGATATCTTCGATGATGCCGTATTTGAGATATTTGCTCATATCAGTTCAATGCCTCACGCCAGCTTCCATTTGCGAGATACAATCCGCAGAAACCGACAACTGCAAACAGAAGTAAACCGATCCACAGGACCGGGCTTCCCCAGTTGACCTGCTCCGCGAAACGACTGATCTGCATGAGCAAGGCAGGCAGGATCAAAATGAGCATCGGTGTTGCCAGCCGGACGCGTGTCCGGTCGTTTTCACGCGACATCCAGAGCATGAGCGTGCCCACTGCAATCAGCCAGCCGGAAAGTGAGCGCGCAGTCAGGGGCGTCAACTGCCAGGGAAAGACCGGGATGAGAAAGCTGGGAAAGAAAAAGGTCACAGCGGCGATCAAAGTCAACAAACTCCCGCAAATGATCAGCAGCCGGTTCAGCCAGGAGGGGATGGCGTCATTGGAAGAGGTAGCGCGTGAGACGGCTCGACGTTGATGCCATAAATACGCCGCAACGAAGATCGGAGGCGGCAGCAGGTAACTGTCAAACCACACGTAAAAGGGTGTAGTGCCGACAGAAAACCTGTCCCAATGCAGAAATGTCGCTGCCAGTTGCACCGTGCTGAACAGCGCTGTCGGAAGGATCATGGTTCGGATGTTTTCCCATCGTTTGGCAAACAGGGGCAGCAAAAAAAGCGGGGCAGAGGTGATATAGAACGCGCCGAGGGTCGCTGCCATCACGACGGGCTGAATCGGCCAGGCAAAGTTCGTCGCGCTATTGGCAGGGTCACGTCCGATAGCCAGCACGGCTCCAATTCCAAACAGGACTTCTACTGCCAGCCAGAGGCGCAGGGGCCAAGCGATCGGTGTTCCCTGGGTGTTCATAACGAGGCTGCCTTTTTGCTTTGCGAGCGGTAAAGATGTAGCCCAGTGACGGACAATCCCCACACACCCAGCAACAAATGAAAAGGATGGTCGAAAGGTTGCAATCTCAAAATGGTAGGGTGGTGTGTGATCATCCCGAACAATGCCAGGGCTGTGTAAAACGCTCCGAAGGCTGCAGCGAACCAGAAAGCGCCGCGTTCTCCACCGCGAACTAAGACTAACAACGCGGCAAGGCCAGTCAGGATATGCAGGGTGGAATGTATGGGAACCATCTGCGTAATAGATAGCAGAGCCGGGAACGCATCGTCCAATGCAGGGAACAAACGGAACGCCAGCGTGCTGATGCCCTGCAGCAACAGAAAAATACCGCTAAACGCAGTGTAGAAACGGGTTGCGCTTTTCATGCGGTTGTCCTGCCGGTCTGGATTGCACGCACGGTCAAAAACCCGAGCATGACGGTTGCCACTAAGAATCCGCCGAACCATAACCAGGTAGATAGGTTGCTTGATGAGAAAAGCGCGCGATGGATCAGTGAAGCCAAAAGGACTCCCAGAGCAAATACGAACGTAGCTGCCACCACGACACGGATCTCGCTCCAGGTATTCAGGCGGCTAATCATTAAACTGGTCAAGCCATAGGCGAGAAATGGTGCCGAATAGATTTGTGCCAGCAATCGCGTAATATTCCAGGGCCATACACTCATCATAAAGTCGGGAGCCAGCAACAATATCAGAGCCAGTGCTGTGACCAGTATGCCTTGTACAAGCAGATAGCTGCGTACCCATACAGGCAGGCTGGCGCCGGAGATATTCTCACGCAGATGACGATCCTGCCATATTAACCATAATGCAATCAACGGATAGATAATATACGCCCCAAACCAAATCCAGACCTGGGTGCGGCTATAGTCGAATTCGTCCAGGTAAAAGAGAGAGACGATGAATAACATTCCTGTCCAGATGGCAAGGGCGCGTACCATGACGCGAACTTCAGCATAGTATCGAGACAAAATCCCACCGATCATGAACGTAGTGCCAGAAAGATACATTGCACCTAAAAAACGGGCGTGGAGTGCCGGTACCAGCCAGGGAATGGCTTTATCCACCATATCCGGGATGAAGTACCCCCAGATACCTACCCATAAAGCTAATAAGCCGACGGCACCAAAGTAGATACGCTCTCCGCGGGTGATGGTTCGCATTGTTCTTCTCCTTGTTCAAGAGCTTAGTGTAGGAAGTTGCCAACCCGATTCACGTGAACTTCTGGCTCATA
>JAICRQ010000170.1 GCA_025966435.1 Anaerolineales bacterium
ACCGTATTGCCAGAACACGCTGTTCCCATTGCCGGTCACGGTAATACTGCTGCAGGAACCCATTAGGGTTACGGTGTTTTCGTGTCCCCGTACTATAGCGTCGTTGCTGTTGCAGGTAAACGTCAGAGTTTGACCATTCCCGGTGACGATGATCGGCTCAGTGCTTACGGTGGGAGGGATTGTCGTGGGAGGAATGACTGTGGGCAATGGAATAGGCGTATCGGTTGGCAACGGCTCGGTGGGCGCAAGGGTGGCAATATCTGTGGATATGGGAACGGCTGTATTTGTGGGCATCCGAGTGCCGGTTGGTGCTGAAGTTGCGGAATCGAGTGCGGTGACCGTGTTTATGTGCACAGGTGTCGAGGTAATCCCCGCAGTTGCCTCCCCGGGTGTGCGTGTGGGTTGTTCTGCCAGCACAGTCGGCTCGACCATAAAAACTCCCACTTCCTCGATGGCTGCTCCTGCCTCCTCGAATGTGATCTTGATGTAGCGCGCCTGGATGGGCGAAAAGTGGGTTCGTATGGTTTCCGCCTGTGAGACCCTGCCGCTGAAGCCTGTTTGTTCCGAATGGAATACCTGGGCATATTCTCTGTAGTCATGGCTGTTATCCCCGTCCGCATACATATCGGATAGGGCAACCGCAATAACAAAGTGCCCCAGGTTATCCTGTGAAGGGCTTGCGCTCCCATTCTGCACACTGACGGTGTTGATGGTCCTCACTTGACCGAGATCGATCTTGATCCAGCTATCGGGGCTGTCGCTGACCCAGCTTGTACCCACGCGCCCGTCGTTCACATACGCCGCCTGGTGGACTCCGTCGTCTGACACAGCAGGCAGAGCCACGCCATTTCCGGGGTTCGCCAGATCCTGACTAGGGTCTAACCCTCCAGGCGGGCAGGAAGATAGGTCATCCGGCTTACAAATGAGCATGGCTGTTTCACCGCTGCTCGCCGGAGGAACAGCCGTGGAGGCACTCGTAGCTGTTGTAGCGCTCAGAGATGGAACGAGCGGAGCTGCCTGTTCCGTGCGGCTGAATATTAGAGAGCCAAGGAACGCAAGGACGATCAGGCTCCCAATGACCAGCGAGGTCCTTAGGAAACCCGGGAGAGGCATGCCGGGAATCGTTGTTTCGGATTGAAATATGCGCCCGATGGACAAGCGTAATTCCTCCCATACACTGGGAGCGGCGGCTCGTTCCATCTGTTGTAAAAAAGTAGAACGCCTCGCCGCCAGTAGGTGGGGCGGATATTCCACCTGAACAGATTTTAGAGTTCCAAGAAGGTGAACGACTTCCTGATCCCCAGCAGAGAACTCTTCGCCGGCATCCGCGGCTGTCAGCAGATCCACTTGCGACAGGAACGCCGCTCGCCGCTCAGCCAGCAGCTCCGGGGGATACGCATCCTTGATGGATCCCAACTCCTCCAGGAGCTTGATGATGTCTCGGTCTTGTTCCTCAGATTTGGACGATGGAGTTGGATTCATTGGATTCCCAGCTGGCTTTCAAGTGCCTAAAGCTCGAGAAACATCATCAACCCTGGGCAACGACGTGGGGGTCTTGCGTTCGTCGTACTCGAAGGCTTTACGAAGCTTCGCCAGCGCCCGAGACTGAATGACCTTAACATGATTGACGTCCTTGCCAACAATCGCTGCGGTCTCACGCAAACTGAATTCTTCCAGGAAACGCAATATGATTACATGCCGCTGGTCATCGGTCAGTTTGTCCTGGATAATCACCAGGACCTTTTCAAGCAGAAGTTGTTCTTCTGAACCCAGCCGGCTGGCGCGTACATCGGGTTTTAGTGAAGACAGCGCCTCCAGCGGCGCCCGGCGGTTGGAAGACCGCGACTCGTCCACGATCAGGTGATACGCCGTTTCATAAAGATAGGCGCGCAGGTTCGAATGGGGACCCTTTCCCGCAGCAAGCTGCTCTAAAAGCTTAGCAAATACATCCCCCACAATGTGATCGGCAAGCAGGGAATCTCCACACAGGCGCGCGGCATAGTTATACAGAGGGGTGGCGTAAAGGTCGAAAGCCTTTACGATCGCCTCCTTATCCATCTTTCGCTCAGGGTTCAAAAGCGGGGGTTCAGTTTTCATAATAATAAAAATTCTGATAAATTATAGCTTGCATCTCGCTTGCTCGGATGGGGGATTATCCTACCAGCGGTTCGCGGCTTCAACAAGCAGAGTGTAATCTGAACCGGGATTTTCGTATAATCACTATTCGGGTTGGCAACGTAAGGACTCATGCATTCTCGTCAGTAACGTTCTCACCCGTGCTTCTATGGGAAAATCTCCACCAGAGCAACCCGCCAATCCCAAGAACTGCCACAACGAAAATAAGTCCCATTCCAACTCCACCTGAGGCATTTGCCAGGGCGACAGGCTGTGTTGCTGTTGGCGATGGAGTGAAAGATGGGCTTGGAGAAGGCGTGACTGCGACCAGCGTGGAAGTGGGTGTTTGCGGAGCGGTCGCCGTGGCAGGCGGGGTGACCATAAGAAGTAATTTTTGTTCCGGGCGGATGACAGAGGCGTTATTCAATCCATTCCAGGACATCAAGTCTGCAAGAGAAATGCCGTACCAGCCGGCGATCCACGAGAGCGTTTCGCCGCTATTGACTATATGATAATAGTTGCCGTCTGCTTCCGGGGTGAGCTTTTGGATGTTGGTCAACGTCGGGCTGGGGGTGACGTGGCCCGGATCGATCACCAGCTTCTGCCCGATCTGAAGCGGCCAATCTTCCTGCCATCCATTCAGGGACAGGATGCGATCCACGGGTACGTGGTACGCGTCCGAAATAGTGATCAACGCCTGGTAGGGCTGCACTTCGTGGATGATCTTTCCATCAGGACCCGGGGCGGCGGGCACAAACATTCCAAAAGGAGTCGGCGTGGCATAGCCTGCTGTATTCTCGTCCGGGATGAACAAGCGCTGTCCGGATTTGAGCGGTATATCACGCGACAGATTGTTCCAGACTTCGATATCTCGGATAGTGATCTGGTAGGCGATCGCGATCGACCAGAAAGATTGACCTGCCTGGACCTCATGAAAGACCTTGTCTTCAGGATCTGGTGTGGCAATTTTTACCGGGATGATCAACTGCGAGACCGGGTTTGGAATCGGAGCGGCGCCTGGTTGGGGAACGCCGCCCGGGGAAGAAGGTGATGAGCTTCCGCATTCCTGCCCGGACACATACGCCGCCTGCAGGACATAATAGATCCTTCCATCCGATGTTTGCGCCGCACCCGCTCCTACGTGGCAATACGCCGGAGTGACAGCCGGGCGCATGTGATCGGGGTCCGCCCAGGCAGCCATGATCTCGTCGATGCCCATGCCGCCGCTGCTCACGGCAAAGTTCTCTGTAGCCCAGACGGTGCCGCCACCGCCGTATCCGGCGGCAGCGATTCGACCGCGCACATCACCAATGTGCCAGGACATGTTATTGGCTGCCATTGTAGCCGCGGTCGATTGAGCAACTGCATTGACGATAGGGTCCTCGATGAGAGCCGGGAGTCCGTACGATACACGCAAGGTGTTCATCGCAAGGATCAGCTCATAGGCGCTCACTTGATGGAGCGGGGCAGCCTGAACCGTTGGCGGACGATTAAACACTCCGATGCCCAACACGAGAAGCAAAAACCAGCTAAGGAAACGGTGGAAACGCATATGGTTAATTATAAAGTCATCTCAAAAATCCGATTCCCTTTGTTCCGGCGAGCAGCTTGAACCGACAGCCGCCTATCTTTTCTATTGGGGATGTTCCTACTAGGGAAAGGGGGCATTAATAGACGAGGAAATTTGTGTATCTCAGTAGAATGTACCTATTGAGATAAAGGCTTCAGAAAGGAGATTATCGATATGGCAAAGAATACAAAAGGTTCCGGTGGGCGTGCCTGGAAAAATGAACGTGCTTCGGTCACGTCTAATGATAAGTCCCGTCCGAAGAGCAATAAGTATAGCCGCACTTCAGATAGCAGCAAGCGCCCATCGGCGGGTACATCGAAACAATACTGGCGTGCCGGGTACACCCGAAAGGATGGCACCAAAGTCAAGGGGCATTATGTCAAGAATCCGAATAGCGGGTAAACCAAATCAATACTCCCCGTTGCAAAACGGGGAGTATATTTTTCATTAGGCTATTATCCTTCTCGCAAGGGCGTCTTAATCCTCAAACCCATATTCCTCTGCCAGATCACGCACACGGAATATCTTTCCAGTCTTCTGTAAAACATTTGGATCGGTTGCCAGTGCCAGGACGGCTCGCCCGCCAAACTCGATGGAGTCGGTCTGCGCGAGATCTTCGGCGGGATGCAGCCCCTGACGAAAGTTTTCCATCACTGCTTCGGTGCGCATCCAACCGAGGGCAAGCCCGATCACGGCGATCGGGTAACCACCGCGCTGGTAAATGTCATGTGCCATGCCGAAGGTCAGGTAGTTAATCGCGAGCTTCGCCGTGCGATAATACAACGCCGCATCATAAAAGGTTGGGTCGATTTCGAGCGTAGTGTTGACGATGATTCCCTCTCGTTGCGCGAACATAAGAGGCAAGGCAGCTTTGGTCGTTGCTAACGTGGCGCGCACACCTGCCTGCCACATTTTGTCCCAGCGCTCGATGGGCTGCTCCCAGAACACAGCGTCGAATACAGCAGCATCCCCACCGTGGTGCGTGTAATCCTCATAGCCGCCCCAGGCGTTGTTGACCAGTACATCCAGCCTGCCGTGCTCGCGCTTCACCTGCTCGAACAAGGACTCGATCTCCGCATCCACGGTATGGTCCACACGGACAGGAATGCCGATGCCCCTTTGCGCCGTCACGAGATCGGCCGTATCTTCGATGGTTGTCCCGGAGAGTCCCGGTTTGGTCAGATTCCCACGCACACTCCGTCCAGTCACATAGACGGTCGCGCCAGCTTCCCCTAGCACGCTCGCAATTCCGCGCCCGGCACCTCGGCTTGCCCCTGTGACAACAGCCACTTTTCCCTTCATCGCTTGCATATATTTCCTCACCTATGGGTAGTATGGAACTTTTTCTAAGATTTGACTTCCCATTTGCAGGGATACGAGTAAGCGATCCTCTCGAAGCCAAACTTCTCCAGGATAGGGCGGCTCATATCACTGGCATCCACTGTCAGAAATCTCACCCCGCGGTCTCTTGCTTCCTGTGCCCGCACAGCCAGGAGAGATGTATACAGACCCTGCTTACGAAAGCCGCTCACGGTCGAACCTCCCCATAAGCTGGCAAACTGACTGTGTTTCGGGAAATAGGTCCAGGCAGCGCTTGCCGGGTGTTCACTCACATACGCCACATACACGCTCATCTGCTCAGGATACTTCTGGAGTGCACTGCCTAGGTACCGGCTCAGCCAGGAAAAGTCTTCGTCCCAGACTTGCTGCTGAACCGTCAGGACGTCTGATAATTTCTCTAAGTTAGTGATGCGCTGCACGGTCTGGTGCGCGGGTTGCCACAAGACTTCGGGAGCATCCTCCAAATCCAGCACCATGATCGCTTCCTCTTCTTCGATGAGAAACCCATGTGACTCCAACCGCTCCTTTAGATCAGGAGGTCGATCGTAGTCATACAATTTCCATTCAAAAGCCTGTCCGATGCTTTCAAAAAAGCGTACCTGCTCCCGAATGACATCATCGGCATTCGTTTCATTTAGCTGGCTGTATGTCACGTAACCTTCTCCGCTATCGGATGTATCAATGTGCCGGACTACGGTGGGCGTGACCTCACGCCGCGCGTCGGGATACTCTACATTTTTTCTTTGATCTTGATCGTAAAGGGGGATGATCTGTGATTTATTCATGGCAATTTGCTCTCACATGGGGATTAATAGTAAGCAGCGCCGGACGAATCATAGCAGCTTTGTCACATTTTACCCCGAGATAGAAGAGGCGCAATAGAACAATGAGCTGATGAATAGTCTAATGTTGAGGGTTCATCTCTTGAAGCATCTTATCGAGCGCTGAGGGACGTTTGCGCGATTTCCATGCTTGAATCAGTATCGCAACATTCTCCTCGAGGGCGTTTTCACAGTTTAGTTCCAGATCATACGAAGTGATACTGTGCACGGTTTCAAAATCCTGACGCGCTTCCCCCGTGCGGCGATCTCCACGCTGCTGTTCCCTTCGTTCCAACTCGTGCAGGGAACAATGCACACCGACGAAGAACACATCCAACTCCGAAACCAAAGAAATGAGGTTGTGTAACCACGCTTTGGTTTCGATGATGTGATCAAAGATAATGCTATTGCCCGCCGTTGCAAGAGCGGGCAGGCACTGATGAATCCCTCTAAAAACAGAAGGTCGCATGGAATCCCATGAAAACGTGCCGTTCCTGATTTGCTCCATCGGGAAAGCTTTGTGATCCAGAAATAGATCGAAGGAAAAGCGAATGAAGGGGATATCGAATTGTTTTTGGAGGGCGAGTGCCAGTGTGGTTTTGCCCGCGCTCGATGGCCCATTGATGACGATAATCTTACCAGGGACAGGATTTATGGTTAAAGGCTGATCCACAATCATTGCTATTACTTATTCCCCCAATAGCGATTTCATTTGTTTGTAAATAAAGTTAGCCGCCCGTTCAGGGCTAAGTCTGTAGAAACGATCCAGGAAGGTTGCGTCCGAGCCTACCATCACACGATACCGGTTGTGTTCGATGCCATCGATGATCATCTCTGCCGCTTTGCTGGGTGCCAGCGTTCGCCTTGCTGCCCTCTCCTGATCTACATTTTCGATTCGTAGTGAGTTTGCAACGCCGGAGTTTACTGCGATGTTTGTGCCAATGGCGCCCGGGAACACCACCGTAACTCCTACGTCGGTATTCTTCAGTTCTGAGTGTAAAGCTTCGGTCAGCAGCTTCACAGCAGCCTTCGACGCTCCATACAGGCTTTGCCCGGGAACCGGCAGAAATCCGCCCATGCTGGATAAATTCGCAATGTGCGCTTCTGGCCGCTTCAGCAAATGCGGCAGGAAGGCTTTTGTCATGTAGAGCGTTCCGTAGAAATTGACATTCATGACCCGTTCGATAGCGGCATAGTCAAGGTCATTTACCCGGACAAAGGGTTGGATGATTCCAGCGTTATTGATGATGCCGTCAACGGCGCCGTGCCGGGCGATGACTTGTTCCGGGAGCGCCTCGACCGCGTCTTTGCTCGTGATATCCACGACA
>JAICRQ010000273.1 GCA_025966435.1 Anaerolineales bacterium
CTGGAGGAGGCGGTTGCACAGCAAAGTCAGAACGAAATGGGTACCCCGGTCCTTGCCAGGAAGGATGTGACCCTCGCCGGTGGACTCCCCGCCGTGATCCTGGATGTGGAAGGCTTCGCGGGTCTGACGCGCACCTTAATCACCGTCATCAATGGAAACACCATCTACGTGAGCGGATATGGCAACCTGGAGAGCTTCGAGTCCATCGCCCTGACCTTACGCCCCAAATAAAAAAACTCACTTCTCAATCATCACTAAACATAAAGCCCCTCTCGGTCTCGCAACCGTCAGGGGCTTTCACAAATTACTAATTACCAATTACGAATTACTCTCCCCTACCTCCCCCACCTCGGCTGCCAATCCGAAATCGGGCTATTCGTCAAGCGTGTTTCGCGGGTTCCACTGGGGCGCACGATGTAAATCTCGTTGTTCCCATCTCGAAAGGAGGTAAATGCGATCCATTCGCCGTCCGGCGACCAGCTGGGACCGAGATTATCGCCGCCGTTGGTGAGACGATCCAATCCTTCGCCATTTATATTGATCACGTAAATATCGCGATCACCAGACGGACCCCGGTAGAAAGCCAAATGCTTCCCGTCTGGTGACCAGGTGCTGCGCCCGCCCATGTTGTTCAGGTCGGTGACCTGTTCCACGTTGTTCCCATTGGCGCTTGCCACGTACAGTTGTCTCGTCCCGGAGCGGTTCGAAGCAAAGGCGATCATCGAACCATCCGGTGACCATGTGGGGTCAATGTCATCTTTGAACGTGATCGCACGTGGGTTGCTGCCGTCTGCGTTCATGACCCAGATTCCGTTCCCGTGATTGGTGAAGATGATTTTGCTGCCATCCGGTGAAAGCTCCGGCGCATACAGCGAACCGATACCATTGGTCAGGCGTTGTAATCCGTTGCCGTTAATGTCAATGGAGTAGATCTCAAACGTCCCGCTTTGATTCGAGGAGAAATACACCGTCTGCCCATCTGGAGAAAGCGATGGATAAAAGGCTGTGGAAGGAAGATTCGTAAGCTGTCTTCGTCCGGATCCATCCGCGTTCATGATGCAGATTTGATCGATCTGGTTAACATAACAGACGAATACGATCTTACCACCTGACGATGAACCACCTTGGTCGGGAATGAATGTCGGCACTTGCGTGGGTGAATCTCCTCCGCTCAGGGTTGGAACAAGCGTCGGCGTGGAAAGCTCAAGGACCGGATCTGTGCCCGCGGGAGAAAAAGTAGGCGTAACCCCCAAACCAACAGGCGTCTGTGTGGGAGATACGCGAGACCCCAGCGGATTCTGCCAGAGATAAACAAACACACTCCCCAGGACACACAGCGCCAGTGCTCCACAACCCAAGCCACCGAAAAGCATGAGATCGAATGCAGGGAGATATTTTTTTAAAGATTCCATTAAATCAAAGAACGAATTAACAGCAAACGTACTACGAGTCTGCAGTATGTTCACTAATTACTATTTACCAATTACTATTTACCAATTACTCTTCCCTACCTTCCCCACCTCGGCTGCCAATCGGAAATAGAACTATTTGTCAAACGCGTCACCCCTGTGCCATCCGGGCGGATAATGTAAATCTCATTGTTCCCGTCACGAAAGGATGTGAACGCGATCCACTGCCCGTCCGGCGACCAGCTCGGACCAAGGTTATCGCCTCCATTCGTAAGCTGGACCAGTCCAGTTCCGTCGGCGTTGATCACATAGATATTATGATCCTCCGGAGGTCCCGCATAAAACGTCAGTCTCGTGCCATCCGATGACCAGCTGCTGCGCCCACCCATATCGGGGAGGCTCGTGACCTGCCGCACATTCGACCCATCACGGTCCATAATGTACAACTGGCGCTGACCCGTCCGCGCGGAGGCGAAGGCGATGAACATCCCGTTCGGCGAATAGGTCGGGTCGATATCGTCAGGACCGGTGCTGATGGGATGAGGGTTATTCCCATCGGAGCGCATGACCCAGATTCTCTGCAATCCGTCTGATTCGTTCGCAAAGACGATCCGGTCGTCGATGGGTGAGCGTTCCGGGGCGTAGGAACTGCCAATGCCCCCGGTAAGACGCCGCAGGCTGCGTCCTCTCAGGTTCATCGAATAGATTTCATAGGTGCCGCGCTCACGGGAGGAAAAATAGATCGTATCACCCTCAGGCGAGATGGAAGCATAGAACGATGTGGCTGATAAATCGGTGAGCTGCCTGCGCCCAGACCCACTGGCATTCATCAGACAGATCTGGTCGATCTGGTTGATATAACAGGTGAAAACAATATTGCCCGTGGGAGGTGAGTTGAAAGACTGTGACACAGGCGAGGGGATCAGGCTGCCCGGGGTTGCCCCTGGCTGCGTGGGGGTCAGCGTCGGGAAGCCTGTCGGCAGCACACTCGGCGTGGCGAACTGGAACAAGGGAGTCGCAGTGGGCCCCGGTGTAACCGGTGTTAATTCTTCGAAGACGGTCGGCATTGGGGTGGGGCCCGGTCGAGGTGGGTTTTGCCAGATATAGAAGAACGCGCTGATCACAAAACACAGCGCGACCAATCCGCAGCCCAGGCCGCCGAGCAGGAACCTGTCAAACAGAGGGTTGAATTTTGCGGGGAACTTCATTGGTTCAAATCATCCCATAGAAAAAATGTAGCTCAAACGCCTACCTGAGCTTTTACCGGATTTCTGATGATATGGATTCCGAACGGAGTGATGCAAAGGAGGATGCGAGGGATTACCCAATTGTATTCGACTCCATGGAAATAAAGACTCAAAATGTGAGGTCTAAGTTCCCGTCCCGGAGTAGTATTTCAGCCCGAATCGCCAGAAGCGATAACCAAAGAAGAGCAGCAGCGCCGCGACTACTGGCGCAAACCAGGCAATGTTCCCTACATCCCGGTTCAACAGGTAACTTGCCGGGTAGAACGAGGCAAAGCCATAAGGGATGACCCAGGTCAACAGGATGTTGATCGCTCTGGGGTAAATGGAAAGCGGATACTGCGCAAACAAGTGGTTGTCGAAGACCAGCCGCGTCACCGGCACCGAGTCCACAATCCAGAACGCGGTGACGCAGGTGATCAAGTTCAAGGCGATGAAAATAAACCCGCCGCTCACCACGCCGACGACCAGCATCAGCAGCTTGTCAGGAGTCCAGTCGATGCCCAGCGCAATTGAGGTCTTAACTAGCAGCGCCGCGCCGACCAATAAGCTCCCTACGCCGTCCTGACAAAAGCGATCCGCCAGTAAATGGAACAACGGGTCGATGGGGCGCACCAGGAACCGGTCGAATCCACCCGAGCGGATATAGACGCGCCCGAGTGTCCACAGATTGTCGGCGAACATGTGATTGATGGATTTCGATAAGGTGACGAGTCCGTACACAAGCAGGACCTCGTCATAGCTCCAACCGTTGAGGATGGGGACCTTTTGCATCACCACCCAGACCGCGGCAATGCTCGAGGCTTGCCACACGATCGTAGACGAGGCGCCCAGGATGAAGCTGGCGCGATATTCCATCAGCACCTTCAGGCGCTGGATGAGGAAGTACCAGTAGAGGTTTAAGTAGCGGGTCATAGTTTGCTTCCGCTCAGCGCAAGGATTTTACCCTCCCTGTACCGTGATCTTGCGCACGGCGACACGGAAGAATAAGCTGGAAGCCAGCCACATACCAAGTATCCATGCGACCTGAATCAGCCAGACGCGCGGCGCATCGCTGAGCGGCGTGATGCCCGTCAATAAGCCGACCGGCACAGCCAGCGCCTGCGCGAACGGGATGCTCAACACAATGTTCCGTACCCATTCCGGCATCATCACGAGCGGGACGAGCGCGCCGCTGAGAAAAAAGTTCATCCCTTCGATCAATACACCCAAACCCCAGACCTCGGTTGTGTAGAACGTAAGGCAGGCAAGCAGCCAGTTGAAGAAGAACATCACCGTATAGCCTAGCAAGGCGGAGAGGAGGAATGCCAGCCAGACCCTGATGTCCGAGGGAAAGCGCAGACCAAACAACAGGACGGCAACGACGACCATCGGCAATTGCAGCATGAGACGCGTGACCAGTGTGCCCAGGCTTTGGGCATAATTCATCCCTTGAAAGTTGATCGGTCGCAAAAGGTGATGGATGATCATGCCTTCCCGCAGGTTCATCCCGATTTCCCAGATGAGATCATTATTGGTGAGCGGCATGAAGATAAAGGCAAGCAGGATGTAGTTCAGAGTCTGGTTGAGAGCCAGTCCCGAGATGGTGCTGGTATCGTTATAGATGGCGCGCCAGAAATAGACCAGGATCGCCATGCTGATCACATTCAGCACCAGCCCCACCCAGAACCATATTTGGTACGCCATGAACACCTTGGGGATCATGGCAAAGAGCGAGGCGTAGGCAGAAAGATCGCGCTTTGTAGCTCGGATCATCGCGCCTCCCTGCTCAGCGCACCGTTATAAATCTGTTTGACGATGTCGGAAAGCTCTGGCTCTGAAAGGGAAAAATCACGCACCTCGATCTGGTTCATGACCATGCTCGCGACTTTGCTGGCGGTACTGATTGTGCGGTCAAAGCGGATCTGTACCTTATAGTCCTTTGTGGAAAGCAGTTCTGCCCCATCAGGCAGGTCCAGCCCTTGCACGTCTTCCACCGTATCGAAGGTAATTTCCCGAAATTTGCCAAACTGCTTTTTGATGGTCTCGATCGGCCCATCGTAAATGATACGTCCATCGTCGATGATGATTACGCGCTGGCATAGCTCTTCGATGTCGCCGAGATCGTGTGTCGTCAGAATGACGGTCATGCCTTTGGCAATGCATTCCGCTTTAATAAAGTCACGGATGCGCTCCTTAACGATCAAATCGAGACCGATCGTGGGTTCATCCAGGTAGACGATGCGCGGCTCATGGATGAGGGCCGCCGCCAGCTCCGAGCGCATTTTCTGCCCAAGCGACATATTGCGCACGGGAGTCTTGAGCAGCTCATCCAGCTCAAGCGTTTCGGTGAATGTATTGAGCATCAGACGATACTTGACCGGGTGGACATCATAAATCTTTGCAATGAGGTTTAGCGACTCGATCAGCGCCAGGTCCCACCATAGCTGGGTGCGCTGACCGAAGACTACGCCAATCTCGCGCGCGTTTTCCACGCGCTGCCGATGTGGGTCGCGTCCCAACACCTGGATGCTGCCGCTCGTGGGCATCAGGACGCCGGTTAGCATCTTGATCGTCGTGGACTTTCCGGCGCCATTCACACCAATGTAGCCCACGATCTC
>JAICRQ010000092.1 GCA_025966435.1 Anaerolineales bacterium
CCTTACTGTTTAAGTGGATGCGGCTCGGACATTGCGCAACGTCCGAGCCGCTCCACGTGCTAAAACCTCAGCCAAAAGAGATGGATATGGCGTTTGCTAGTGTAACTTAATTGTAGACAAGCACACCTTACAGTCGGTTTACCGCAGCGCGGCACTCTCTACAGAGAATTAGAAGTAAAATCAATTAACGTTTTATATGGATGTAGAGTTTGAAACTCAAATACGAAGTTAAGTCTATAACCCGGCGCGCTGTAATGGCGATGTTCTGCACGCTGTTATTGACGAGCTGTGCAAATACTGCTACACCAACCCCACCCAATATGGCGTTCATGGATATCCCGAAGCCCGGGGAAAACCAAGAGACCACCACGCCGCCAGCCAGACCCAGTGCCACCCCTCTGCCAAATGCAGAGACCCTGCGGGTTGCCATCTGGATGCCTCCTTATCTTGCTGAGACGTTGGATGGAACATTCCTGGAACCCTTGCAGGGCATGTTTGTCAGCGATGAAATGGCCGCGAACGTCCGCCTGGAAGTGGGGGAAGAAAATTTAGTCAGCCATTGGGTGTATGCACTCGTGACTCCGTTCTCTTCCACCATGCAGGGAGTCTCCGGGGACGACCTGCTTTTGCGCTGGCAAGGTGGCAGTCCGCCATTATTGATGGACTCCAACACCTATGAAATGTTCAGCGCGGTGTGGGGTCCGGCAGGGGAGTCGGGGGTACAGGTGCTGGCGAAAGAGGAACTGATCGAGTATGCCTGGGCCCACCAGCCCTCGCTGGCGATCGTCCCGTTCGAAGCCCTTGAGCCGCGCTGGAAAGTCCTCCCCGTGGACGGTCTCTCGCCTGTGCACAAAGACTTTGTGCTGGAAGATTATAAGCTCAAGATGCCCCTCTCACTCAACAGTGACCCGGAGCTGATAGCGCTGATTCAAAGCAATGTGGAGATTCCACCGTCCAACCGCGACCCGCAAAAGCTGACGGTGGTTGCACTGACGGGTGTCACCGCTCTGGTGCGCGCCACTGCGTTTGAGATGGAACAACACGGTATGACGTACCCCGCGCAGGATATTCGCGACTGGCTGCGGAACGCGGATGTTACGCACATTAGCAACGAGGTGCCCTTTGCCGGAGACTGCCCATATCCTGACCCCGTCCAGCCGGACGTCCGGTTTTGCAGCGGGGACGATGCAATTCAACTGCTGGAAGATATCGGCACGGATGTGGTGGAGCTGACTGGCGATCACTTCCAGGATTGGGGCACAGATGCGATGTTCCACACTCTCGAGATGTACCGTGAGCGCGGCTGGCTATATTACGGCGGCGGGACGGACCTCGCCGATGCACGAAAAGCCCTGCTGATTGAGAACCATCCCAACCAAATTGCGTTCATTGGCTGCAACGCCAAAGGCGGCTCCTTCGCCCAGGCGAGTGAAACAACACCCGGCGCCGCGCCTTGCGATATGGACTGGATGGCGGAGGAGATCCGCCGCCTTAAGCAGGAAGGTTATCTTGTGATCGCGACCTTTCAGCATCACGAATATTACACCTACGAAGCACAGGCAGACCAGCAGCGCGATTTCCGTCAGATGGCGGAAGCCGGAGCCGTGATTGTCAGCGGCAGCCAGGCACATCAGCCGCAGGGGATGGAGTTCCTGAATGGCTCTTTCATCCATTACGGTCTTGGAAACCTGTTCTTTGATCAGTATAGTTTGTGCATGGCTTGTCGCCAGGGGTTGATCGACCATCATGTTTTTTACGACGGTCGGCACGTCAGCACAGAGCTATTGCCCATCCAGTTTGTGGATTACGCCCGCTCCCGCCCGATGACCTTCGAGGAGACAAGCGAACTGCTCCAGACGTTGTTCCTCGCCAGCGGTTGGCAGTAGGCAAGTTAATTGTTCGGTGTGGGTCTGCGACCCCGCCGCCTCAGAGATTTGATGTTTGAACGCGAACGTGTGCCTGAGAAACTCGAAAAGCGTTTCTCAAGCACACATCTCTACCCCTCTGTTTCCCCCAGTGCATTCTCCTCGAAAGACAGACCAAACATCCTTACTTTGTAAGCGTCATTCACCCGGCCAGGCTTACGCAGCTGGTCTGATATTCTGGTTGACGTGGAAGAAATTGTGCGGATCATATTTGGCTTTGAGCTGCGCGAGGCGGGCATAGTTATCACGATATGCCGCTTTCACGCGCTCTTCCCCCTCATCCATGATCATGTTGACGTAGGCACCGCCTGCCGAAAATGGATGCAACGCTAGCCAGTAATCTTTCGCCCACCCCGCCAGGCGTTCATTATTGTTTGGATCAGGATCGACGCCAACGATCACTTGTGCAAAATTGGCATCGCGATATGCCCAGGCAGTGTCCTGACTACTAACTTGATGTACGGCGCCATTGATCGGATAAATATGCATGGTGGATAGCATGGTGGGCAGTTGAGCGCCGTATTTTGCGTGCAGCTCAATGGCTTTATCATCGTAATGGTTGAAGAAATCCGCTCGCCAATACGACTGCAACCCCGGCGGATACAATGCATCAAATAGACTTTGCAGAGCGGGGTAGGGGATGGGACCAGCGAAATCAATCGCGGGTGGATGAAGCTTGCGAATCGGCTCGAGTGTCGCCGCCCCTTCCGCTACGTCACCGGTGAAGCACCACACGATGACGCACATCTTCTGAAGATGGTGCTCTTGAGGGAAAGGCGCACCCGGTGGCACGGTTGCAAAAGCAAACCAGCCATTGATGTTGTTCGGGGCATTGAGAATCAAGTCCTGCCAGTACTGAAACACGTCGGCAGTCTTCTCAAGCGGCCAAAACATGGGTCCGCCATAAACCGTTTGAACGGGATTCGCTTTGAACAGGAAGGATGTTACAACACCAAAGTTCCCGCCGCCGCCGCGCACCGCCCAAAAGAGGTCGGCGTTTTCAGAAGCGCTTGCAGTCACAAAACGTCCATCAGCTAGGACCATATCAACGCTTAGCAGGTTGTCAATCGTCAGACCGTAATTGCGAGCAAGATAGCCAATGCCGCCTCCAAGCGTTAAGCCTCCGACGCCAGTCGTTGAAATAATACCGCTGGGCACAGCCAATCCAAATGCATGGGTGGCATGATCCACGTCACCCCAGAGGCAGCCACCGTCGACGCGCACGGTCTGATTGGACGGGTCGACCCGGATGCCGCGCATCCGTGAAAGATCGATCACCAGTCCACCATCGCAAGTTCCTAAACCGGGAGCGTTATGCCCACCCCCGCGAACTGCAACGGTGAGTTGGTTGTCTCGGCCAAAGTGAATTGCCTGAATCACGTCCGCGACGTCCCTACACTGTGCTATCAGCGCCGGGGATTTGTCGATCATGGCATTGTAGACCTTGCGCGCCTCCTCGTAGCGCGCGTTGCCTGGCTGGATCAATTCGCCACGCAATTGTGTGCCGAACGCCTTGACCGCCTCTTCGGCAAGCTGAGGCGCCCTCTGGGTGACAGGTTGTGCAGACATGTATGCTCCTTGATCAAAGTTGATATCCATTATGTTTGTGTGCAATCACCGGAGCTCTCGCGTCCGGCAGTTGTTTCTTCTAACCCACTATAGCAAAGGAGGCGTTAGTAAAGCGTTAGCCCAGCCGTTAAATAAAATATTGAGGTGGCAATTCAGAGCTCTTCCAGGAAGGCACGCGCCGCTACAAGATCAGGTAAATCAAAGCCTTCTGAGAACCATTGATATAAAGAAGTGATATGTTGCTTCACTTCCTTTGGGCATGAATGAGCAGGCCACAGCCGTGCCAGACTCAGCGCAGAGCGCAATTCCAATAATTTGGCTTCCTGCCCTTCTGCAATATCAATAGCGCGCCGGAACGCGATTTCTGCCCCAATAACATCCCCCTGAATCTGCAATAGCTCACCTTTGATACGAAATAATTCTGCCTCGCACCACCTCTCTCCGCTTTGGTCAACCTGCGCAATTGCCTCGTTGACCAGTGTCAAACCTTTATGTATCTCTCCCTTTTTCCCATATTGCTCAGCCAACCGCGCCCTGTGGTGAGGCACTATGAATTTCCCACCCGCAGCTTGAAAGCCAGAAATGCCTTTTTCCATTTCAGCAATCCCCATCTCAACGTCTCCTTGCTCTGCTAATGCCCAACCGTGGGAAGCTAGAGTAAGTGAAATCCAATAATTTAATTGATATTCAGAGCAAAAAGTAAGAGTTGCCTCAGCAAGTTCCCGTGTCTTTTGGATGTCCCGGCAAATGTTATGATGTAATACATCCGTATACATGATATACGCACGAGTGAGAGGATGTGCTAGTTTCAAAGCATATGCCTGAGCATCCTGGCCAGCCTGCCTGGCTTCGTCGATGTAGCCAAGACAAGCGGAAGCCCATGCCAGTCGAATGAGACAAATAGCTTGGGGATCTTGCGAGTATAAGGCAATATGGGCATGGGCATGGGCAGGATCGTACCGATTAATTGCTTGTTTGAAATGCCAGCAAGCCTTACGAAACGCTCCCTGCCATTGAAGTGTTACCCCAAGAACATAATGTCCTTCCACAACTAGCATGATATCTTGCTCTTGTTCCGCCCTACTCAGAAGTTGATTGCCTATGACAAACGCTTTTTCAAATTCAGTATGCTGGAGGTGGGCAATCGCCAGAGCTCGCAATATCGGAGGACTCACGGGCCTCGCCAACTGTTCGCATAACTCCTTTGCGCGGCTATAAACCTTCAAAACTTCCGGCGCTCCATAGCCTTGGGTGGAAACCATCGATATTCCAAGGTAGGTCTGTAATGCTAATTCCTGTTCATCTCGTTCCTTATTCGAGGGCAATGTTTTCAGCAGCATCAGGGCCTTGAGCAGGAGACGTGTCGCTTCGTTATGAGCAAATATCTGTTGCGCCCAAACCGCCGCTTTTTCATAGTAATCAAGGGCTTGTTGTGTCAGACCTGCGCGCTCAAAGTGTGTTGCAAGTTGTCCGCTGATTGGTTCAAGATTTCCTGCATGAAGGTCATGCAGCGCCTGTGCCACGTTTCGATGAAGCAACCGACGCTGTGGAGCGCTAATCTCTAAATAAGCAACCTCGCGCAACTTGTCGTGCGTGAAATCATAGATGTTAACACTCTGTTCCCGGATGATTCGTTTTTGCCACAGTTCATTGAGAAGACCGACGACTGTTTCCTCATCGTTGTGTCCCGCCTGTACCAGCAAATTGAGCGGGAAGGCGCGTCCAATCACAGCGCCCAGTTCTGCCACTTTCCGTGCCTGAGGTGAGAGTTGAACCAAACGTCCTACGATCACCGCATGTACACGAGGAGGAGGTGGATGTGCATTGTCAGAATTTGCTATATTTATCTGATCGGCTTCAACGGTCTCCGAACCTGAAACCTGAGCGCGAACGGTTTCTACAACAAAAAGTGGGTTTCCCTCTGTCTCACGAAACAAGCGGAGGATGTCTCTATCTTCCAGCGCATGTCCCTGCACCTCAGCGGCAAGCCTGGCGGTTTCTGCAGCATCCAGTGGAGATAACTCAATCGTCAAGATCCTATCCTCCGCCTGCAACTGCCGCGCCATTAAGGAAAGAGGGTGTTCTGGAGGAGACTCTTCGCTGCGTGCGGTACCGACAATGAGCAGGTCAGTGTGCGGTTCAAACCGTAAAAGAAAATGGAGCCATTCCAGCGTTTCCTGGTCGGACCAGTGCAGATCATCGATCCAGAGCAGAAGAGGATGCTTTCCAGAATGGATACCGCGCGCCAAGGCTTCAAAAAAGAACTGTCGCTGTCCATATTCCGAAATCGGTGTAGGGCGTGCAAGATCTGGGTGTTCGAATAAAAGCTCAGGTAAAAGACGCGCGATTTCTGTTAACCAAACCTTATCCAGCGATGCAATATAGGGACGTATATTTCCGCTGCGCAGCAGATCGCTTACCGGCCCCAACGATAAACGACCTTCCACGCCATAGGAACGGCTATAGGCGGTGGCGAAGCCCTGACGCATCACCCAATTGAACAGCTCCTCCGCCAGACGTGATTTGCCAATGCCTGCTTCGCCTGTAATGAGTACCAGGTGTGGGCCTCCACTGACCGCGCGTTTCCAGGCAGCTTGTAACTGTTGCCATTCGGGTTGCCGCCCCGCCAATTTGAACAACGCTGCAATCGAGCTCTGCTTTCCACGCTGCGGAGCAGTCACCTGGGACGCATCCTGCAATCTCTGGTAGGTAGAGCGAAGCATTTCACTGGGCTCGACACCCAACTCACGTTGAAGAGTCACCACCGCGTGCTGGTATACACGGCGTGCTCCGCTCAGATCATTATTCAGCGCATGCAGGCGGATTAAGGTCCCATAGGTTCCTTCATCAAACGGATTCAGATTCAATAAGCGCTGCCCAATGGTCAGTGCCAGCGCGTATTCGTCTTGCGTTTCGAGAATCTGTATCAATTTCCGATGGGCGTTTTGACTTTGCAGCCGCAAGTCTTCACGCTCGGGCGCAATCCAATCCTCGTACGAACCTGGTAATAGATCCCCCTGATAAGCAGAAAGAGCCTTTTCCAGTGCTACTCTTTGAAGACTCTGATCCCCACGCTTGTTGTATACATTAGCGTCTTCTAGAGCCTGTTTAAAAAGCAAGACGTCAATGATTTGTTTCTCATCTGTTTTCCAATAAATGGTATTTGTATCTACTTGTAGAAAACGATCTGAATCAGGCAGTGCTTGCCGGAGCTGAAATAAGAACTGGCGCAGGTTATTACGAGCCTGCGCTTCGGAAGTATCGGGCCAGAAGAGAAAGGCAACCTGTTGACGAGACTGCGGCGAATCCGCATGGAGAATAAGAAAAGTGAGGAGGGATTGTAGTCGCGCTGCATTAACGCCTGTAATTACCCTATTGTCATAGACGAGACGAAACCCTCCTAAAAGCTGGGCTTGCAGGAGTGGTAAAGACACTATTGGGCGCTGCTGAGTCAGCAGCCGGGCTGCTTCTGACTGTTCGTTTTGCCGGATGACACTGGTCGTTAACGGGGTAGATAGACTGGACTTTGGTTCTTCTGTTGGCTGGGTTAATGGAAGGGGAAAACCAGTGATGCCACGTGCAAAGGAAATCCATTGGGAACGTTCGGATTCAGGAATGCCAAGTTTTTCCACCAGAATACTCGCCAGCTCTTTCGATGGTTTGAGCGTCCCTGCTTCGATTCGACGCAGGGTTACTTCTGCACAACCGACCTGACTGGCGAACGCTTTACGACTCAAGTCCAACGTGCGGCGTTGTCTCCGAAGCCAGACCCCAAATGAGATTTCTTCTTGCATGTTTTCTTCTTTGTATCAGCTTTTATATCGCTTTTGGCATTATGTTAATTTCCCAATTTCGATAAATTATACAAGCATTTACTGAGTTACAGGGGATCAGCTTTCAAGGAGACTGAAGTGAATAAAAATCATATGTTCAAGTTCCTATGTTTTGGTTTGCTATTCCTCCTTACAGCCTGCGGGAATCTAGCTACCGTACAGCCAGCAGCAATAGAACTGACCGAGCCACCTCAGCTTGAATTCACGCAGTGGGACGTCCCTCACACAAATTTGACTATGGTGTTGCCCAATGGTTGGGTATCAGAATATCACCAGGGAACCATCACGATCGCCTCAAATGCTCGACATCTACTTCATTCTCTCTCGGAGGAATTTGAAGGGGTTCTGATCAACATGTTTGTCTCCGAGGCTCCTCAAGTCGCCGGCCCCGCTTTCAACGTGATGAAACTGGCTGAGGATGCCATTGCTAACCAGGTGAACATCATACAAACTCCAAAATCTGTCGAGGAAAATGGCCGTCAGATTGTCACCACCTTGCATATCAACAGGAATACAAAAGGCAAAAGGATCATTTATCTGTCAGCCTACATTCTGGAAGATCAGCAGTTAACAGTATTTTTGGCGGCTACACCAACGGATACTGAGTTCCTCTTCCTGCCTATTCTTACGAAAATGTTTCATTCCATAGAAGTTCGATCTTTCCACTAAGTAAAACACAAGAGAGGTGGCAAACCATGCCATATCCCTCGGGAAGCTCATATTTCAGGACATGTGCGAATCAGCTCAGATAGGAACGTCTCATGAATAAATTTTACAAAGCGCTCAGTATTCTTATCATATTCCACTTCTTGATCACTGCGTGCAAAACACAAACCGTTCCCTTACGCATAGAGGATCAACCGGCGCAGAAAGCCATTTCCTATGAAGTGGTGATGGACAAGTCTATGACTGACAAAGCCGTTATGGACTTCCTCGTCGATAATCACTGTTTTCCTGCAGATCGGCTCCAGCTTTGCGAAGAAACAGGTATGGCTCTGTGGCCAGACTCAGACCAAGTTGTGAAGACAGTTTATCTGTATGCGGGTGGTGCAAAGGGTTTCAAACGTTATCGGGGTAAATTGCCATTTGGCCTGACATTTTACGATCCGATGTGGCGCGTGCAGGAAAAACTGCGAAAGTTGAATACCAATGACAGCTCCTATGACGCCGGACTGCCCGATGAAGCGAGTTCCCCCGATCATATTCACTATTGGGCGATTTACAGACGATTGGGCATGACCATTATTTATGACTCGCCCTCTGCCGATCAGGATGCATATATCTATGCTATTTTGATGAACAAATAAATCCGTATCTACTCTTGGAATTTATCCATCAGGCTGAGGCGTCAACCGTGCGTCGTCTGGCAGTCTCTGCTCCAGCCCAAGCGATGAGACGGCAGTTAAGGATGCGATGAGCGCTGCCCCGGCGAATACTGCCAGTGGTGAAGCCGGGCGCGTCGTGTGCTGCGCAAGGACCTCGGCAATGGCCAGCTCACCCACGACTTTATCTACGGCGACCCCCGCCGGGCAGCGTTCAATGGCGGTGAACCGGGCGTGACCTTTGCCGTCAATAAGGGGTGGACTTCGTCAGATGCCAACCTCACCGATCAGATCGGCTGGCTGTATGACTCGATCTTCATATTACAGGTCGTGTCTCAGCGGGGTGCTTCGGTATGCCCACGCCGGGCAGGTTCTGATTGTAATCCCTGGTTACTCTCGTCGTTCAGGGAAAGAATGCCATAGCGTTGTTTCAACCACTGTGGCGGTTGGTACGCCATCAGGATGGCCAGCGCGGCAGCCAACCCAAGGAACCGGCTTGCAAGCTGCCACCAGTCCCGTTCATCCAGCCCCAGGAGGGCTCCCACAAATGGGCTGAGGAACCAGATGATGATGCTCCAGGAGACTAAAAGGATGCGGTACTTCTGGGTTACATCTGGTACCTGAAAATAAAGCGTAAAGTACGCAACCCCTCCCAGAAGCTGCGATGCAAACAGCAAGACGACTAAGCTGACAACGAAGGGCCCTGTAGGTGGAACCTCATAGGCAATCGAGGTGTCCCACGGCTCCAGGATTACACCAATTGGATTGCTGGCAGTAAAGAGATAAATAAGCACGATAAAGAAGATCGTGTATAAGATTGCCAAGGGCGTGAGCCACCGGCTATTTCCGGTGAACAAAAAGGTCAGGTAATAGAAAAGACCCAATAGTGCCAGACAGCTCAGTTGCAAACTGACATAGTTTGCTGTCACAAAGACAGCAAGGTTTGTCAGCCCCAAAGCACCCAATAGATGCAGCACACCACGGATCAGGGTCGTAGCTGCCAGCCCG
>JAICRQ010000420.1 GCA_025966435.1 Anaerolineales bacterium
CTCTCAGTAAGGTCAGCACCCAGATTTTAGAGAACCATCTGAATTCTTGTGTAATCGATGCAATTCAGGGAGATGACCGGAAAGAGCGCGAGCGTGTGCTCATGGAAATCACCGAAGTATTTGAGATGTCTACGAAAGTCTAAGTGAGAGAAGAGGAGACGATTTATGTCAGGAAAGTTGTTCGCTGTTATCGCTCTTGCCGTTTTTCTAGTTGGGTGCACCAGTGCTCCTCCACAAGCAACAACACAGATCACAGTCGAGGCATCTGATTTTGCCTATCAGCCTGCATCGATTATCGTTCCTGTCGGAGAGCCTGTCACAATTACTCTCAATAATATTGGAAATATCGAGCACGATTTTGCCGTCGAAGAGATAAGCGTAACAGATGTGGAAGCCAGTGATGTGGGTCCAGCGGCGCATCACCTGAGTGGGCACGAGGCTGAGGTTGATTATGATCTGCATTTCTTTGCTAAAGCAGGAGATACAGCGTCACTGCAGTTTACTGCTCTGGAACCGGGTACTTATGAAGTCTTTTGTTCTGTCGAAGGACACAAGGAAGCCGGTATGATCGCGCGGTTGGTCGTTGCCAATTAGGAATAAATCGAACGATGTAAGAATCACCCCGTTTGCGGGTGGGGAGGATACGATGCCAAGTTCTAAAACGAAACACAACGATCATGACCATTCCAAAATGGGACATGACGAACATACCATGGCAGATACACATGCAGATCACAAGAGTCATGCAACGACCACCCAGAGCCATCACGATATGCACGCCCACGCTAGCCATGCCGGGCACGAGATGGGGAAGGAAAGCGGGCACGCCGGGCATGTAGACCATACGGGTCATGAAGACATGTTCCGACGGCGTTTCTGGGTCTCCCTGCTTCTCAGCATTCCCGTCCTCCTTTACACGCCTATGCTGCAAATGTGGTTTGGCATTCAGATGCCAGACTTCGCGGGCAGTGAATGGATCGCCCCCGTGTTTGCCATTGTCATATTCTTGTACGGCGGTGTGCCGTTCATCCAGATGGCAGTGCCGGAAATTAAGAACCGCCAGCCCGGCATGATGACATTGATCTCGTTGGCGATCTCCGTTTCCTTCATCTACAGCCTGGCTGCCGTGTTTGTGAATCTGGGCGAAGGCTTTTTCTGGGAGCTGGTAACGCTGATTGACATCATGCTGCTCGGGCACTGGATCGAGATGCGCAGCGTCCGCCAGGCGTCGGGTGCCTTGAGCAGCCTGGCAAAACTCATGCCCGATACAGCCGAGCACATCCTGCCCGATGGCAGCATGCACACCATGCCTGTTTCTTCGTTGCAGCCCGGGCATCTGGTGCTCGTCCGCCCGGGAGCGAGCATTCCCGCAGACGGGGTTGTGGAGGGAGGGGAGTCCGACGTCAACGAATCGATGATCACTGGCGAATCCGCGCTTGTAAAGAAAACGCCCGGTGCGAACGTGATTGCCGGGACGATTAACGGGACAGGTAGCTTGCGGGTGCGGGTTTCCGCGGTCGGGGAAGAGACCGCATTGGCTGGCATTATGCGCCTGGTACGCGAGGCGCAGAACAGCAAGTCCCGCACGCAGATCCTGGCAGACAGAGCCGCCGGCTGGCTGTTCTATCTTGCAATTGGCGTCGCAGTGCTGACTGCCATTGTGTGGACTCTGGCAATTGGATTCGATCTCTTTACGCTGCAGCGCGTCGTTGCCGTTCTGGTGATTGCCTGTCCGCATGCGCTTGGTTTGGCTGTGCCTCTCGTGGTGGCGATCAGCACGACCTCTGCGGCACAAAACGGTATTCTGGTGCGAGACCGGTTAGCCCTCGAAGCCGCCCGCGAGATCGATGTGGTGATCTTCGACAAAACCGGCACGCTCACGAAGGGAGAGCAGGGTGTCGTAGCGATTAAAGCAACCGTAGATGAGAACGAAGCGCTTGCTCTCACCGCAGCCGTCGAAGGCGACTCAGAGCATATCATTGCCAGCGCTATTCGCAAGGCAGCAGAGGAGAAGCGGCTACAGCTCTCTGCCGTGACGGATTTTGAAGCCCTCAAAGGACGCGGCATTCGCGCCCGAGCAAACGGCAAGGACGTCTGGGTGGGCGGTCCGCGGCTGTTGGAGATGCTGAATGTCGAGCCGCCAAAGGAAATTTCGGAGTTTTCGAGATCTTCGGGGTCTAAGGGACAGACGGTAATTTATCTCATTCAGGAAAAACAAGTCCTGGCAGCGTTTGCTCTCGCCGATGTCATCCGCCCTGAAAGTTATGAGGCTGTGAAAAAGCTCAAGGAAATGAATATCCAGGTCGCTATGCTCACCGGGGACAGCAAGGATGTGGCGAAAGCCGTCGCCAACGAACTCGGGATTGACTTGTATTTTGCCGAAGTCCTGCCCGAGCACAAAGATGAAAAAGTGATCGAACTGCAAAAGCAGGGGAAAAAAGTAGCAATGGTGGGCGATGGTGTGAACGATGCGCCGGCGCTCGTCCGTGCGGATGTGGGGATTGCGATCGGCAGCGGCACCGATGTCGCCATCGAATCGGCAGGCATCATTCTCGTCCGAAGCAACCCTCTGGATGTTGTAAAGATCTTCAAGCTCAGCCGTGCCAGCTATCGCAAGATGATCGAAAACCTGGTCTGGGCGTCTGGCTATAACGTGGTGGCTCTGCCGTTAGCGGCAGGCATTCTTGCCTGGGCAGGGATCCTTCTCTCGCCGGCTGTGGGCGCGCTGCTGATGTCCCTCAGCACGATCATCGTCGCCATTAATGCGCAGTTACTGCGGCGAGTAGATATAGCCCAATAATGTCTCGGAATAACAGACTGTTCTGAATTACCCCACCCAGCTCTCGTTATCCTCCTCTACATACGGATGAATCATCCCGGCGATCTTCCGGCTGAAAAAGCGTCTTCCGCTATGCAGGGAGTAGATCGCCTCTATTAATTCATCACCGATCTGATCCTTAAGAAGATAGCCCTGTGCGCCAGCTTGCAATGCGCTCTGGACAAACTCTTTATCAGGGAAGATGGAAAGAGCCAGGACATGGGTGTGCGGACAGCCTTCCCGAATCTGCTTTGTTGCCTCGATCCCATTCATAAACGGCATGGAAATGTCTATGATGACCACATCGGGCTGGTGAGAGAGTGCTTTGGCAACCCCTTCCACACCGTTCGCGGCAGTCGCCGTAACGACAATATCCGGCGTCGATTCGAGCAAAGATTGAATGCCTTTTCGAATATAGGCATGATCATCTACAAGAAGTATTGTGATCATCTGCTCTCCAAATACATAGTTGGCTTTTTACTCATCTAAAGTGATATCGCTGAATCCCCCGAGCGTTGTGATGAGCCTGTGAAGTGATTCTCCAAGTAAAGTATATAGTATTTGCGCTCGCGCCTAAAGTAGGGGAATCTTCCATAGTCGATGAGTCCAGGATTAACCTTTTTTAGCGCAAGCCTCAAGCCTGGCTTCTTTGATAGAATCTCCAACTACTCCTTACCCCATTTATACATAGGTAATAAAACTGAATAGAGGACTCTAAGACGTATAACCCATGTATCCAATCGAAAACTCCGGCAACCTGATCAAAAACAAACGCAGGCAGTTGTTCTCACGCGAAATCTGGACGAACGTGGGCGGCAACGTGTTCTTCCTAGGACTCACCAGCCTGCTGACAGACATCTCCTCCGAAATGGTAACTGCCACTCTTCCCTTGTATTTATTATTAACCCTGCGGCTCGCGCCGCTGCA
>JAICRQ010000158.1 GCA_025966435.1 Anaerolineales bacterium
TAAGCTTCTCCTCCTGAAAAAATAAGCATCCGTTTGGACGTTTTATTATACAACGGAAAATTTGCTCATCTTTACACCCGTTCCCCTCGGAACTGCGTCTCATACAGTTGGGCATATAACCCGTTCAGTGCGATCAACTCATTGTGCGTGCCTCGTTCCACGATCCTGCCTCGATCCATGACCAGAATCAAATCGGCTGCAAGAATGGTGGACAGGCGGTGAGCAATCACGATGCTCGTCCTGCCTGCCATCACACGCTTCAACGCCTCCTGAATCAATGCCTCAGATTCACTGTCAAGGTGGCTGGTCGCTTCGTCTAGGACGAGGATCTTCGGATTTTTGAGGATGACTCGCGCCAGGGCGATGCGCTGCTTTTCCCCGCCGCTCAAGCGGTAGCCGCGCTCCCCCACAATCGTGTCGTAGCCGTCGGGCAGGTCCACGATGAAGTTGTGAATATTGGCAGCGCGCGCCGCAGATTCGATCTCCTCCTGCGTCGCGTCTATTTTGGCGTAGGTCAAGTTGGTGCGGATGGTGTCGTGAAAGAGATACGTCTCCTGCGTCACCATACCGATCGCGTCGGAAAGTGAATCGAGCGTCACATCGCGCAGGTCATACCCATCGATGCGGATCACGCCCTCGGTCGGGTCGTACAAGCGTGGGATGAGGTAGGTCATCGTCGTCTTGCCCGCACCGGAAGGGCCGACCAGCGCGACGAGTTGTCCGGGACGGGCGGTGAAGGAGATCCCATCGAGAGCGACCTCGCGCGCCTGGGATGTGGTCACGGTTTCACCATCGGAGGAGCCTTCATCCTGACCATTGACCATTGACGATTGACCATTTCCGCTTTTTGCCTTGGTCTTTGGTCCATCGTCCACGGTCGGTTTCACCAGCGATAAAACAGCTCCCACATCCTGATGTCGTCCGTAGCGTTTGACTTCCTTCAGGAGCATGGACTCGTCCACGTGATAGTTGAACGTTACATTGTCGAATTCCAGTTCACCTCTCACATCCTCCAATGCAACAGCATCTTCATTTTCCACAATATCATGGGGCAGGTCGATAACTTCGAAGACGCGCTCGAAACTGACCATTGACGTGGAAAACTCCACAGGTGCTCCGGCGAGACCCTGCAGGGCACCGTAGAGCGAACCGAGATAGGAGCCGAATGCAACGATGGTCCCAACGGTGAAGACATCGGTGATCACGAAGTATCCGCCCAGTCCATAGACCAGCGCGGTACCGATCGCGCTAACGAGCCCGAAGATGACGAAGAACGTCGAGCCAACCACCGCCCGGCGGATGCCGATGTCGCGCACATTGGCAGCGCGATCGCGGAAACGCTTCTCCTCCTCGATAGAGCGACCGAACAATTTGACCAGCAGCGCGCCGCCAATATTGAGGGTCTCATTCATGTGCGCGTTCATCTGGGCGTTCATCTCCATCCCCTGGCGGGCAATATCGCGCAGGACGTTTCCGAGTCTTCGCGCCGCCAGAATGAATAGAGGCAGGATGAGCACGCTGACGAGGGTCAGACGCCACTCGAGCGTGACCATGACGGCGATCAGGGCGATCGTTTCGATGAGGTTGGTCACGATGTTGACAATCGTGTTGCTGATGGCATTCTGCGCCCCAACCACATCGTTGTTAAGGCGCGACATCAACTCTCCGACTTTGGTATTGGTGAAAAACCGCAGGGACATACGCTGCAGTCGCGCAAAGAGCGACGAGCGCAGGTCATAGATGACGCCCTCCCCCACCGTCGCGTTCAACCGCCGTTGAAGGACGTTGATCAGACCCGTCACCGCCGGAATGAATAGCAGCGCCGCAGCGAGCAGGATCAGCCTGTTCGTGTCTTTTGCGGGAATCACCACATCGATCATGTTACGAAAGATGAGCGGCGTCAGCAGGGACAAGCCTGTAGTCAACAGGATCGTCACGAGCATGCCCGCAATATGCCACCAGTATCCGCGCGCGTATGAGAGGACGCGCAATAATAAATCACGAGTGACTTTGGGTTTCTCGTCACTCGAACGCATGTATGCAAACCAACCACCGCCGTGCCACATAAATTTCGTCTCCTAAAAAGTAAAAAGTAATTGGTAAATGGTAATTAGAGACTGGAGAATTGACCAGCCGACTAGCTGACTATAAGACGAGATGACTATTTTTGCAACTGGACGAAGGGGGAGGTGCAGCAAATACAACAAAGTCAAAGAGTATAATAACCCGAAATCGAACTCATTCCCGGTAGGGAAAACAAGCCATGAATGCTTCTTCGAAGAAAAATAGTCTCTCCCTCGATCTGCTTACCGTCCTGGCAATCGGCGTGGTTTCTTTCATTATCAAAAATGTGCTTCATGAGGCGTTGGGGCACGGTGGCGCCTGTGTGCTGGTGGGCGGGACGCCTCTGGTCCTTTCCTCGGCACACTTTGCGTGTGACTATGCGTCCGTAAGCGATGCAGGCCACCGTTTTGTGGCAGCGGCTGGCACGCTGGTCAATTTCATCGCTGCGTATTTCTTCTGGCTGGCGTTCCACAGCAGGCGTGTCCTGTCGCCATCCCTGCGTTATTTCTACTGGTTCGCCATGAGCGGGAATTTCTTTGTGGCAGCGGGGTATCCTCTATTCTCTGGCATCATAGGCGTCGGCGATTGGGTGAACGTAGTCGAAGGTTTTCAACCCGCGTGGCTGTGGAGGGTGTTGCTGGCAGTCATTGGATTCTTCTTGTACGCGTATGGCGTTTGGTTCGCCTTACGCGAGATGAAAACTCTGATCGGTTCGGATCCACACGAGCGGCGTGTACGCGCCTTCTGGTTGACTCTCTTCCCCTACCTGGCGGGCGCCGCGATTTCTTCGCTAGGGGCGTGGTTCAATCCCATCGGCACATTTGTGATCCTCACCTCGGCAGCCGCGGCGTTCGGAGGTAGTTCTGCTTTTGCCTGGATGTCACAACTACTGCAAACCAAATGGTTCCCTGAACGATCCAACGAATACGTTGTCATCCAGCGTAACTGGTCCTGGATTATCATTGCTGTCATCCTGGCGCTCATCCACATTTTTGTCCTGGGACCGGGTGTAGAGATTTAGAAAAAGAGGATCTTATGAAAGCCTTGTCCGTTCTTGTCCTTATTCTCATGTGGTTCAGTGCCTGTGCACCACAACAGGCGGAACCTGCATCTCCTCATTGGACATATGAAGGCGAAGAAGGACCCTCCCATTGGGGAGAGCTCAATGAATCCTATGCCACGTGTAGTGTCGGAAAGAGCCAATCCCCGATCGATGTTGCTAACCCTTCCGCACAGGATTTAACGAATATTTCATTTCATTATCAGCCAAGTGAAGTCAATATTTTGAATAATGGACATACGGTTCAGGTCAACTATGATTCTGGAAGTTACGTTGAGTTGGATGACACGCGCTACGACGTGGTCCAATTCCATTATCATGCTCCTGGCGAACACACAATCGGCGATGAGTCCTTTCCAGCGGAGTTGCATATCGTTCACAGGAGTGCAGAAGGCAATCTTGCTGTAGTGGGCATTCTTCTCCAGGAAGGAACGGAAAACGCAGCGTACCAGCCATTCATCAGCAATCTTCCCGTCGAAAAAACGGATGCAAAAGATGCGGGTGTGACCATCAACGCCATGGACTTGCTTCCTTCTATGCAAACGACGTTCCGCTACAGTGGTTCGTTAACAACACCTCCGTGTACGGAAGGCGTCAACTGGCTGCTAATGACAACTCCTGTGGAGCTATCGGCGCAGCAGCTCACTGCTCTTGATTCTCTCTTTGAACATGGAAACAACCGTCCGGTGCAGCCAAAGAATGACCGCACTCTTATGGAAGATAATACTCCCTAAACCTGTTAGGAGAAAGTATGTCAAACAGATCCCCCGCCACGATTACCGCGATTTTGACAGTTGTGATCCTTATCCTGCTTGCTATTGTGTTCCTGTTATTACAAATGATCGCGCTAAACGGCGTCAGTGAAAGACAGGGGCTAACCGCGATGGGACTCTCGCTTGGTTGTCAGAGTATCGCAGTCATTCTGCTGGCAACACTATCGTCTCGCGCAACCTCGTTTCTAATCACAAAAGCTGAGTGGAGTAGCATTCTGGCAGTGGTGATCACTGTACTCATCGCTTCTGTGATGGGAGGGGTGATCTCCTTTCTCGCCAGTATCATCGCCATCCCGGTGGCAGGAATAGGATAGACGTATGTCGGGTATAAGCTGTGAGGCGTTCCATTCAAGGTGATCCTACAGTGCAACCGGAATCTATTCAATTATTTGAGATAACGCCGGCATGGAAATCCACACATCCAGGGGCGCTTGCGGGCGTGCTTGTGATACGGGACGTTTCCAACCCGCCCCATCACGCGGAACTGGAAAGCCGTAAAGTTGCCCTGGAAGAAAGATTGCGCTCTCAATTCTCCGGGCAGGAACGCGCTGCCATTGCAAGCCATACGGTGCTGCAGGCGTATGCGAATTATTATCGCCTGTTCAAGAAGACCTATCACATTCAATTGCAACTTGAGTCGATCATCTTCAAAGGAAAATCCATCCCGAGCGTGGCTGCGCTGGTGGAATCGATGTTCATGGCAGAAATGCAGGATTTGCTGCTGACAGCCGGACACGACCTGGACGTATTGCAACTGCCCCTCGTCCTGGACGTCGCGACAGGGACCGAGGAATATACACTTTTGCGCGGAGAGCAGCAGACCCTCAAGTCCGGCGATATGATGATTCGCGACCAGGTCGGGATCATATCAAGCATTATCTATGGACCGGATCAGCGCAGCCAGATCACGCCGGGAACACGCAATGTGATCTTCACCGTATATGCGCCGCCAGGGATCGACGAGCAAACCGTATTCGATCATTTACAGCATATAAAAGAGAACGTGATGATCTTCTCTCCACAAGCACAGGTAAAATTACTGGAAGTTTATAAGAGTAAATGATATGCATTTGATGAGTGTAAATCTTGGGCAGGAACGTATATTACAACGAAAACATCGCATAGAGCGGACGGGCATTTTCAAGTTCCCAACCCAAGACGCTGTGAAGGTCACAAAGCTTGGTCTGAAAGGGGATGTCATCGTCAGCAAAAAGCATCACGGCGGACCCGACCAGGCTGTTTACGTGTATGGCGGAGGAGATTATGAGTGGTGGTCAAAGGAGTTCGGGATGGACGTTTCCCCGGGAACCTTTGGCGAGAATTTAACGATTAGTGCATTGGAAAGCGCTGTGTTCAATATTGGTGACTATCTTCAGGTGGGAGAAGTCACACTGCAGGTTACCGCGCCGCGCATTCCTTGTGGAACGTTTGCCGCGCGCATGAATGACCCACAATGGGTGAAAGCATTTCGTCATGCCGAACGCCCGGGACTCTATTGCCGGGTGATTCAGGAGGGTCTTGTAAAGACCGGCGATCCTGTTTCCATCGAACGATATACAGCCGAAACCATTTCGATTCCAGAGATGTTCCGCGATTACTATGTTAAGGGTAAAAGCGAAGAAACCTTGCGCCGTCACCTTAAAGCACCGATCGCGATCCGCGCCCGCAGGGATCTTGAAAAAGAACTGCTGAGCCTTTTGTCTCAATCATAGACCCAAGAACAAGCATCTCAAAAACTCAAGATTGCATTTATAGAAACAATGTTCTATAATCCTGAGGATACGTATTTGATTCCATTCGGAACCACTAGCATCGAGTTAAATGATATTTCAAGCCCACTATCCAGTTTTTCCACTCGATCATTTCGTCGAGAACTTGATTTATTTTGATGGGCTTACGGCACCCCACAACCTCGACCGGTTCCTGCCAGATGGCAACACTGAAATTATCATCAATCTGACGGAAAATCCCCAGTACATTTACGACAACGAAACCTTGCAGAGCATCCAAACCTGCCGTCATGCCTGGGTCAGTGGCGTCAGGACCAAGCCAATCACCATCCCCTCGGGCGCGGGCAGCCGGATGCTTGTTATCGCGTTCAAGAAAGGGAGAGCACATCCCTTCTATCGCTTCCCGATGAGTGACATCCGCGATACGGTTGCAGAGGCTCACCTGGTCTTCGGAAGGCACTTCTGCGATCTGAGAGATCGATTGCTTTCCGAGACATCTGTTGAGCGGATGTTTGAGCTTGTCGAACGTTTTCTTTTACAGCAGGCGTGCAATATAGTGCAGGAAAATGATGCCACGGAATGTATTGAGTATGCTGTATCTCGTATGGTCCGCTACCCCACCCAGCGATGCCTGTATCAATTGAGCGATGAAATTGGATATTCACAAAAACATTTCATTGACTTGTTCCGGCAGCAGGTGGGCGTCACACCCAAGCAGTATCTCAAAATCATGCGATTTCAAAAAGCGATCCGTGCCATGGAGAGTCGCCACATGATTCGCTGGAGCGAGATTGCTCTGGAAAGCGGATATTACGATCAGGCACATTTTATCTATGACTTCAAATTCTTCTCCGGGTTCACCCCGAGTGAATATCTGAACCGGAGGACAGACACACTGAATTACGTCCCTGTCGATTGAGGTAAATTTTTTCCAATACACAAATCCTTATGTTCAGTACCATGGTTCTCAAATTTTCAAATGGATATAAGGAGATATTATTATGAGTTCCCTCGACAAAGCTATGCAAACCCAACTGGACAACATTCAAAAGAAGACGGGGAAGTCGCTTGATCAACTGGCGGTCATCGTCAAGAAAAGTGGACTTACCAAACATGGTGAAATTCGCGAGTACGTAAAACGCGAGCTCGGACTCGGTCACGGGGACGCGAACGCACTGGTGCATGCCGTCCTGCAATCGGATGGTCAGCGCGCCGCGGAAGGGAAGTCCGGCGACCAGATGCTGGATGAAATTTACTCTGGAGCGAAGGCGCATATGCGTCCCATCCATGAGAAGCTGATGCAGGAGATCAACAAGTTCGGCGAGTTCGAGATCACGCCGAAGAAGGGCTACGTCAGCCTGCGGCGTAAAAAACAGTTCGTGATGATCGGTCCCAAGACCAATACCCGTTTCGAGGTGGGTATCAATGCAAAGGACCTGAAGAAAAGCGCGCGGCTGTTGGAGCAACCAAAAGGGAGCATGTGCAATTACATCGTCAACGTGACCGACACGAAGGAAGTAGACTCAGAGTTAATCTCGTGGATCAAATCCGCGTATGAAGGAGCAGGCTAGATGACAAATACCACAGACTTTGCAAACAATCTTTTTCTGTTGATGGAGGAAACCTTCGAAGCCAAGCATCACGGCATTTATTTAGATAAAGGCACATCTCTTTTTGAAACGCTCGACACAGTTTCTGCGGAAGAGGCTTCCATCCCCGTGGGTGGCAAGTGTGCTTCGCTCGCCGCTCAGGTGGCGCACGTCACATACTATATCGAGTCGTTCGAGCGTTATGCGCTGCAGGGAGACAACAGTCCACGCGATTGGGGCTATATCTGGCGCACTGTGGAAAAGGTCACGCCAGAGGAATGGGAGGATTACAAGAGCAAGCTCAGGGAAGCTTATTTACGCATGGACAAGCTCTTCCACGAAAACCCCACCTGGAATGTAGATACCATTGGCGGCGCGCTTTCGATTGTCATTCATACGGCATATCACCTCGGCGAGATCCGCCAGGCGTTGTGCACGCTGAAA